>JAXDHL010000211.1:0-5975 GCA_034664525.1 Solirubrobacteraceae bacterium | reverse complement strand
CCGCCGCCGCGACCCTCGCGCAGTCCCGCCGCGAGACGGAGGACAGCCGTCCATCGCCCGCATTCGTGTAGAGCTTGCCGCCGGCCACGGCGAGCGCGCCGGGGGGGACCTGCAGCTCGGCGAAGGTGGCGTTGCGCAGCACGGTCCACGCCATCGCGCTCTCGTGCAGGATCGCCTCGGTCTCGCCGTGCTCGGTGGCGATCGGACCGACGGGGTGGTTGGGCACCGGCTTGGGGAACGACGTGTAGACGATGTGCCGGACGCCGGCGGCGGCCGCGGCTTCGATCGCCGCGCGATGCTGAGCGACGCGGCGCCCGACCGAGGAGGTGCTGATCAGCAGCATGCGCTCGCCCCCGGCGAGGGCATCGACCAGACCGGCCGGTTCATCGAAGTCCCCCCGGCGCACGGTCGCGCCGCGCGCGGCCAGGTCGTCCAGGGCTTCCGGATGGCGGGTGACGAGCACGAGCTCGGACGCGGGAACCCGCTCCAGCAGCTCTTCTGCGACGAGCCGGCCGAGATGGCCGGATGCTCCTGTGACAATCGTCGGCACGGACAGGTCTCCGATTTCTGTGGATGGCGTGCGCAAGGGACCGCGCTCAGCAGGGCCCAAGCTACGTCTGCGGCCGGGGCCCATGAACTGGCCCGAGCGCCAGCCGCGACCGTCCCGCGGGTCGGTCAGCACGCCGCCGCCGATGTAGCTGGAGGACCCGCCGTGTACCGCCGATGGCGCAGTCGAGATTGCCGTCCGGGGGCCGATGACGGACGGGGCCTCGTGGGCCACCATCACTTTGACGATGCACGAGACCTCCGCTCAGCCCTCGCTTCCGGTCGCTCCGGCCCACGGCCGCCTGCTTCAGTCGGTCCCGCCGATCCCGGCGGAGCCGTGCGAACCCGGCCATCCCCCGCTCGGCGCGCTCGCCGACCTGGCGACGACGTCGAGTGCCGACGTGGCCAAGCTGGCGCGTGCGGCGCTCACGCCGGCGCTGCCGCACGACGCGCTCGTCCTCGTGACCTCGAGGGCGCCCGCGCTCCCGGTCCAGATCGCCTCGGCCCGCAGCCTTCAGGAGCGGCTGGCGCCGATCGATTGGTGCCGGATCACGGACACCCGCGCGCCCGCCGAGGGGACCGCCGTGCGGCTGCCGCTGGCCGACACGCTCGCCGGGCTGAAGGTCGCCGCCTGGTGCGCGCAGTCGGGTCCGGTCACGGTCAGGCTCGTCGTCGCCGCCCATGAGCGGCTCGACATCGAACCGGCCGCGGAGCGGGCGGCGATGCTGATCTGCATGCTGGCGGCCGCGCGCGTGCGTGGTATCGACGCCGACCCGCCGCCGGGTACGCTGGCGTTCTCGCGCACGGTGAGCCAGGAGCGGGAGCGCGTGCGGGCCGAGCTCAACAGCCGCCACGCGGCGACGCTCTCGACCGTCCTGCGAACCCTGCGGGCCGCAACCGGAGCAGGCGGCGCGCGCTCCGCGCCGCCCGAGGTGAGCGAGGCCATCGACGTGGCATCGCGCGCGCTGCTCGACCTCGAGGCGGCCGATACCGGCCAGGACGAGGCCGAGCGCACGCTCGTCGGCACGGCGTTCGCGCATGCCGAGCGGGAGGCGCGCGCCATCGTGCACGCCGCCCGCCTGCGCGTGATCGCCGATATCGACGCTCCGCCCGGAGTCTCGGTGGCGTATGCGATCGGCCAGGCGGCCCGCGTCGTCACCTGCGCCGCCGCGCTCAACGCCACCCACCGCGCCGGGGCCGACAAGCTGCGCGTGCTGTGGAAGCTCGGCGACGATGCGCTGACCGTCACGGTGGCCGACAACGGCGGGGACTTCCAGCCCGGCGAGCCGCAGGCCCAGCTCGCCGGCATCGAGCGCCGCCTCGCCGGTCTCAACGGGCGGATCGAGCTCGACGCCAGTCCCCAGTGGGGCATCACGCTGACGTGCCGGCTGCCGCTGTACGACGTCGCCGCCGCGCCGGAGACTGCGGCGGCCAAGCGGCTCGCCGAGTTGCGCGACCGCGAGCGCGAGGTGCTCGAGCTGATGATCGCCGGGCTGCGCAACCGCGACATCGCCGAGCGCCTGTTCATCAGCGTGCGCACGGTCAAGTTCCACGTCTCGAACATCCTCCAGAAGCTCGACGTCGACTCGCGCACCGCGGCGATCGCCATGGCGCACAGCGCCGGCATCTCGGCGCCCGCGGCGCCCGAGCCGGCGCTGACCCCGGTCGCCGCCGCCGGCTGACCGGGGCCCGGCTAGGCCCATCGCCCGCCGCTCCGGCGGCGGGCGAGCAGCAGTGCCGCGCGCCAGGGGCCGAGGTCGCGCGCGAGCGCGCGCGTGACGCGCAAGGCCGCCGGCCGCTGCGCCGCCGCGGGCGGCTCGGCCGCGAAGCGCTCGTGCTCGGCCGCGAGCGCCAGCCCGGACGTGTGCGGGCCGACCCGGCGCTCCAGCTCGTCGGCGAGGCGCCGCAACGTACGCGCGGGGCCGGTGCCCTCGCCCGGGACGCCGAGCAGGCGCTCGAGGCGGTCGCCGAGCGGCACCGGGTCCCGGCGCAGGCGCGCGGTGGCGAACGCCAGGCCGCCCAGCGCGGCGACGATCGCCGCGATCGCTCCGCCCAGCCCGGCGGCGCCTGCGGGCGCGGGGGACGCGTGCGGCCAGAGCAGTTCCAGGGCGCTCGGGATGGTGGCCGGGGCGGCGGGGGGCGTGGGGTTGAACGGCACCCAGCCGTAGCCCGGGAAGTAGACCTCGATCCAGTCGTGGGCATCGAGATCGCGAACCAGGTAATGCCCGCGCGCCCGCACGCCGGTCGCGAACCCGGCGACCATGCGCGCCGGGACGCCCGCGAGCCGCAGCAGCAGCGCGGCCGCCGAGGCGAAGTGCTGGCAGTAGCCGGCCCGGTCGCGCAGCAGGAAGTCCTTCACCGGCAGCCGCCCCGGAGCCGCGACGTCGGTCGTGTAGCGGAAGCGGTTGCCGTCCAGCAGGTAGCGCATCACCCGGTCGACGACCTCCCACTCCGTCCCGGCGCCGGCGGTCAGCCGCCGGGCGAGCGCCGCCACCGGCCGGTACGGCGTCGCGTCGACGCGCGCGCGTACGCGCGCGGAGGCCGGCTCGCCAAAGAGGGGCAGGTCGACCGGGAGTCCGGGGACCTCGACGGGCTCGAGCAGCGACGGCGGGAGCGGGAGGGTGATCGGGCCGAAGCGCAGCGCCGGCGGAGGACGATCCGCGGACCGCGCGGGCCAGCCGAGCCGGGTGTAGGCCAGCAGTCGCGGGTCGCGCGGCGGCGGTGCCGTGCGCAGCTGCTCGATGCTCGCGCGCACCACCCCGGCGGTCACGTGGTAGACCGAACCCGCCGGCGGCGCGGATGCGAGCCACCGCGCCTCGCCGGGCGCGTGGTGGATGCTGCCGTGCGCCTCGACGCGCTGGATGCGGCCGGGCGAGGCGATCAGCTCGTTGCGCAGCCCGCGCACGCGGACGCCGATCCGGACCGGCTCGGCCGCCGGCTGTGGCAGCTCCGGCCCCGGCTTGGCCGCGCGCCAGCCGACGCCGTCGAACACGTCGAGCGCCTGCAGCCGCCACAGCGCCGGTGCGGCGGCGCCGATCTCGAGCATCGGCGCGCCGCTGCGCCGGTCCTCGAGCGGGCCGAACGTCGGCTCGGTGGTCATCGCCTCGAACCGCGAGCGGGCGTGGCCGAAGGACCCCGGCAGGTGGACCCAGCGATGGCGGGGCGCGACGGCGTAGGCAGCGACCGCGGCGACCAGCGCGACGCCGGTCGCCAGCGCCACCGCCGCCGGGGCCGCGATCCGCGTCGACGCGCACCAGGTCACCCCGGCGAGCACCACCGCCACGCCCTGCCACACGGCCGCGTCGGTCGGACCGACCGCGATCGCGGCCAGCCACGGCGCCGCGCCCACGACGACGGCGGCGAGCGGCCGGCGCTCCGCCGCCAGCGCGGCGGCCGCGCTCCACGCCGCGGCGGCGAGCAGCAGCCCGGTGGCGAGCGCCCAGGGATCGTGGCCGACCGGCGCCGTGCCGAGCGCCGTGAGCTGGCGCACTCCACCCACGAGGCGCGCCGGCAGCGCCGCCCAGGCGCCGGGCCCGAGGTCGCCCGCAGGCACCCCGGCGAGCAGCGGCGCCGCCAAGATCGTGGCGGCCAGCGCGACCGCGGCCGGGCGGCGCGACCGCGCCGCGGCCGCCGCCGCGATGACGACGCCCAACGGCAGCGCGCGGATCGCGAACCCGCCGAGCATCGCCGACCACGCCGCCGCCGCGGCCACCGCGAGCGCCAGCAGCGCCGCGATCCGGATCCCCGCCGGCGCCATCACCGGCCGGCGTCGGGCTCGACGCCGGGCGGCAGCTCCCGCGGCGGCTCGAGCCCCGCGATGGCCACAGCGGCGGCCGAGACCCGGAGCGCGGGCGCCGTACCGACTCCCGCCGCGAGCGCCGGCGCCGGCTGCATCACCGCGAGCCGCCGCTGCACCGCGCGCCATTCCCCGGTCTGCGTGACCTTCCCCGGCGCCCGGTCGCCCGGCAGCACGACCCGGCAGCCGCCGGCGCGGAACAGGCGCAGGATGTGGCCGGCCGCTGCCCGGGCAGCCCAGTCGACGGCCTGCGGCTCCGGGTCGCCGGCCGTGTCGACGATCACCAGCGGCAGGTCGTCCGGCGCCGGGCTGACGCCCCGGGCGTGCAGGCCCGCTCCGCGCGCCAGCGTCGGCCAGTGGATGCGCGTCAGCGGCGTACCCGGCGCGTACGGGCGCAGCCCGTCCGGCTCCGGCTCGGCGGGTGCGCCGCCGCCGCCGCGGGGTGCGGCGAGCAGACCGCTGTCGGGCGCCGGCAGGATGAGCAGGGGCTCGGGCCGTCCGACGAGCACTCGCCGCTCGACGATCCCGAGCGCATCGCGCACGCGCAGCGAGGACGGGCCCAGCCGGTAGGACCCGCGGCGGCCGACGGCCAGCTCCAGCTCGCCACCGAGGGGGCCGAGCAGCGCCCACGCGCCGGCGGACGTCCGCGCCGACACGCTGACCGGCAGGCGGCCGAGCCCACCGACCGCGAAGCGCAGGAGGAGCGGCTCGTCCTCGCGAGCCTCGTGCACCGGCACCGTCCGGCTGGCCACGATCCGCCGGGCGGCGAGGGCGGCCGTCGCCGACGCACCGATCGCGACGAGCACCAGGGCGACGGCGAGCGGCATCAGCGCGGGCGACGGGATCGCCACCGCCGCGAACCCCAAGCCGGCCGCGGCGAGCAGCAGCCCGATCGCCCGCGTCACCGCGCCGGCACCTGGGCGAGGGCCTCCGCGACGACCTGCGACGCCGCCTCCCGCGGGGCGGCCTCGGCGGGCTGGATGCGGTGCGTGAGGACGGCGCCCGCGAGCGCCTGGACGTCGTCCGGCACCACGAAGTCCCGGCCGGCGAGCGCCGCGCGGGCGCGGGCCGCGGCCAGCAGCAGCACGCCGGAGCGGGGGCTCGCGCCCACCTCGGCGAGCGGATGCTGCCGGGTCGCCTCGAGCACCGCGACGATGTAGTGCAGCAGCACGTCGCCGGCGTACACCTCGGCCACCGTCGCCTGGGCGGCGAGCAGCTCGGCCGGGTGGCCGATTGCCCGCGCGGGCGGCTCGCGGGCGTCCCGCAGCAGCGACACCTCCTGCGCGGCGGACGGGTAGCCGAGCGACACCCGCGTCATGAAGCGGTCCAGCTGCGCGGGTGGCAGGGGGTAGGTGCCGTCGTTGCCGGCTGCGGGATTCTGGGTCGCGATCACGGTGAACGGCGCCGGCACCGGCCGGGTGTGCCCGTCGACGGTGACCTGGCGCTCCTGCATGGCCTCGAGCAGCCCCGACTGCGTCTTCGGCGTCGCGCGATTGAGCTCGTCGACCAGGACGACGTTGGCGAACACCGGCCCGGGGCGGAACTCGAAGCTCGAGTGCTCCGCCTGCCAGACGTTGGTGCCGACCAGGTCGCCGGGCAGGAGGTCGACCGTCGCCTGCACGCGGGAGAAGCG
>JAXDHL010000210.1:0-6521 GCA_034664525.1 Solirubrobacteraceae bacterium | reverse complement strand
GCCTCTGGGGCGTGATGGCCGCCGGCTCGCGGCGCGAGGAACCGATGGCAGCGGATACCGAGGCGCGCCTGACCGAGTTCACGGAGCTGTTGGCCACGGCGGTCGCGAACGCCGAGAGCCGCGCCCGGCTGGCCCGATTGGCCGAGGAGCAGGCGGCGTTGCGACGGGTCGCGACGCTGGTGGCGCGTGGGACGCGGCCTGAAGAGGTGTTCGCGGCAGTCGCGGACGAGGTGGGACGGCTGCTCTCGGTCGATATGGCGAACATGGCCCGCTACGAGTCCGACGGCACGATCACGTTCGTCGCCAGCGCAGGGAAGCGCGGCCTCGTCGGTAGCCGGTGGCCCCTGGAGGGCCAGAAGAACCTCGCCACGCTCGTGTCCGAGACGGGCCGTCCGGCCCGGATTGACGACTATGGCGATGCCGTCGGCCGGCTCGCGGACGACCTCCGCGAGCAGGGCATCCGCTCGGCCGTCGGGACGCCGATCATCGTCGAGGGCCGCCTCTGGGGCCTGGTGGCCGCCGGCTCGAGCGAGCAGCAGCCACTGCCGCCGGATACCGAGGCGCGTCTCGCGTCGTTCACGGAGCTCGTCGCGACGGCGATCTCGAACAGCGAGGCGCGGACCGAGGTCGCGGCATCGCGGGCGCGGATCGTGGCGGCGATCGACGACGAGCGCCGGCGCGTGGTTCGCGACCTCCACGACGGCGCCCAGCAGCGACTGGTCCACACGATCCTCACGCTCCAGCTGGCGTCCGACGCGCTTCAGAGGGACCAGGACGCCGCACCCGAGCTCGTGCGGCACGCGCTCGAGCACGCGGTGCAGGCGACGGCCGAGCTGCGCGAGCTCGCGCACGGCATCCTCCCGGCGGCCCTCACGCAGGGTGGGCTGAGCGCCGGAGTCGATGCGCTGGCTGCGCGGATGCCGGTGCCGGTCCAGATCGACGTGCCACTGGACCGGCTCCCGGGCGCGGTCGAGGCGACCGCCTACTTCGTCGTCGCCGAGGCGCTCACCAACGTCGCCAAGCACGCTCGCGCCCATCACGCCGAGGTGATGGTGCGGATCGCGGACGGCACGCTCGGGGTCCAGGTGCGCGACGACGGCGTCGGAGGCGCCCGTCGCGACGGCAGCGGCCTCGTGGGCCTCGCGGACCGGCTCGCCGTCCTCGACGGCGAGCTCCGGGTCGAGAGCCCGGCCGACGGTGGCACCCTGGTGGCGGCCGCGATCCCGCTCTCCGGCTAAGCCTGGCTAAGGCGCGGGACGCCCTCAGGTAAGGCTCGAACCGCCGAATCCGCTCCATCTGTCCGATGCGGAACCGGCCGTCGTAGTCGATCATGAAGGTGTGCTCACCACCGGTCTCGATCAGGTCGACGCCCAGCAGGCCTTCGTGCGGGCGCGCCGCTCCCGGCGGCGGGCCGCGCTCGGCCGCCGGCTGCGCCGCCGGCCCGCAGGCTGCGGGCGGCTGGCTGTCTACGACGGGCACTCACACGCCCCGGTCGGGCGTGGGCTGGGCATCCGGGCGATCCCGATCGAGGCGATCGCCGGGACGCTCGAGCCGAGCCGGGCGACGATGTTCGACGGCTCCTTCCGGCCGGCAGCGGCCGCCCGGCCGCGCTGGGAGCGCGTCTGGCTCGCCGAGCAGCGCGGGACGACGCTGCCGCCGATCTCCGTCGTCCAGGTCGGCGACGGCTATGCGGTGGCCGACGGCCACCACCGCGTGTCGGTCGCCCGCGCCCGCGGGGCGATCGCGATCGACGCCGCCGTGCTCGGCCGCGCCGCCTAGACCTCAGGACTGGAGGGCGAGGCCGACCAGCCGGTCGCAGAGCGCGGGAAACGGCAGGCCGGACAGGTCCCAGAGCTTCGGGTACACGCTCTGCGGCGTGAAGCCCGGCATCGTGTTGAGCTCGTTGACGAGCACCTGCTCGCCCTCGACGAAGAAGTCCACCCGGGCCAGCCCGCGGCAGCCGGTGCGCACGAACGTCTCCACGGCGAGCGCTCGGACGCGCTCGGACGCCGCGGCGGAGATGCGGGCCGGGAACTGCAGCTCCATCCCGCCCGGCGTGTACTTCGCCTCGTAGTCGTACCAGTCGGCCCCCGCCAGGACGATCTCGCCCGGCTGCGAGGCCTCGGGCGACCCGTTGCCGAGCACCGCGCACTCGACCTCCAGCCCGCGCGCCATCGCCTCGACGACGACCAGCGAGTCGTGCGTGAACGCGTGCTCGATCGCGGCCTGCAGCTCGCCGGCCTCGCTCACCTTGACGATCCCGACCGAGCTGCCGGCGCGGGCGGGCTTGACGAACACCGGCAGGCCGAGCTCGCCGACCGGTCCCGGGTCGTCGCCGGGCCGCAGCGCGACGTGGCGCACCTGGGGCACGCCGGCCGCCGCCAGGACCTCCTTGAAGACGACCTTGTCCATGCACAGCGAGGACGCGAGCACGCCGGCGCCCACGTACGGGACGCCGAGCAGCTCGAGCAGGCCCTGGACCGTCCCGTCCTCGCCGAACTTGCCATGGAGGACCGGGAACGCCACGTCGGCGCCCAGCAGCCCTCCGCCCGGGTGCAGCGCCAGCTCGCCGCCGTCGAGCTCCCACGCCCCGTCGCGGCGCAAGCGGACGTCGACGACCTCGTGGCCGGCGTCCGCGACGCCCGCCCGCACCGCCTCGCCGGAGGAGAGCGAGACCTCGTGCTCCGAGGACCGCCCGCCGCTGAGCACGGCCAC
The DNA here is from genome assembly GCA_034664525.1 of Solirubrobacteraceae bacterium. Lineage (GTDB taxonomy): Bacteria > Actinomycetota > Thermoleophilia > Solirubrobacterales > Solirubrobacteraceae > DATLGB01. Next base: position 3,806 of record JAXDHL010000210.1, on the reverse strand, counting down.
CCTCACGGCGTGGGCGTCGGCGTCGGGGTCAGCCCCGGGGTGGCGGTCGGCGTCGGCGTGGCGGAGGCGTCGAAGCGCCCGACGACGAGCGTCACCTTCGAGCCCTTCTTGCGCTTGGCCCCGGCCGCCGGTCGCTGGTCGATCACGATCCCGTCCTGGTCGGGCGTGGTGACGGGCTTCGTCTCCTGTGCCGGGATGAATCCCGCCTGCGACAGCGCGTCGAGCGCGTCGTTGACCGGCTGCCCGCCGAGGTCGGGGACCGCGACCTGCGAGGGCTCCTTGGCCACCGTCAGCGTCACGGTGTCGCCCTTGCGGAGCTCGGTCCCGGCGGTCGGGTTCTGGGCCAGCACGGTGCCCGCCGGCTTGGCGGCCGACTCCTGCTCGATGACGTCGGCCTTCAGCCCCGCGTCCTGCAGCCGCGACCGCGCCTCCACGGAGTCCAGCCCGCTGACGGCGGGGACGGCCACGCGCTGCCGGCCGGTCGACACGACGAGCGTGACCGTGCGGCCGATGTCGAGCTGCGTGCGCGCCGACGGGCGCGTCTCGATCACGTGGTCCGTCGGCACGATGTCCGAGGTCTGCTTCGCGATGTCCACCCGGAAGCCACGGCGCACCACCGCGCGCTTGGCGTCCGAGAACTTGGCCCCGGTGACGTCGGGCACCTCCGCCTGGCCCGGCCCGCTGGAGACGAAGATCGTCACCCTCGAGCCCTTGTCGGCCTTCTCGCCCGGGCTCGGCCGCTGGCGGATGACCTCGCCGCTCGGACGGTCCGCGCTGCGCACGTCCTGGATGTCGACCTCGAAGCCCTCGTTGTTCAGGCGCGCCGCGGCGACGTCCTCCTTGAGCCCGACGACCTTCGGCACCGGCAGCTGCTGCGGCCGCAGCAGCAGGTAGGCGCCGATCCCGATCGCCGCCAGCGCCAGCAGCACGATCAGCACCAGCGCGGCGCGGCGCCAGGACCGGTCCGGCTCGTCCTCGTAGGGCCCGTACGGGCCCTCACCGTCCGCCAGCGCGGGGTAGACCCCGGTCAGCGAGCCCGTGCGCTGGGCGACGCCGGGCTGGGCCGGCAGGTCGCGGACGGCCTCCAGCGCCTCGATGAATGCGTCGGCGTCGGCGAAGCGGTTCATCGGGTCCTTCTGCAGCGCCCGCAGCACGACGTCCTCGAGCTCGGGCGAGACGGCCGGGTTCAGCGCCCGCGGCGGAAGCGGCTCCTCGGAGACCTGCTTGAGGGCGATCGTCACCGCCGACTCGGCGTCGAACGGCACCTGCCCGGTCAGCAGCTCGTAGAGCATGATCCCGATGGAGTAGAGGTCCGACGCGGCGGAGACGGCGTGCCCCTGGGCCTGCTCGGGCGACAGGTAGGCGGCCGTGCCCATGATCGCGCCGGTCTCCGTCATGTCCGACGCGCCGGCGCGGGCGATCCCGAAGTCGGTGACCTTGACCCGCCCCTCGTAGTCGACGATGACGTTGTGGGGCTTGATGTCGCGGTGGATGATCCCGCGCTTGTGGGCGAAGCGCGCGGCGCGCAGGACCTGCACGGTGAGATCGACGGCGAGCGTGGGGTCGAGCGGGCCGTCCTCGCGGACCAGCTGCTTGAGCGAGCGGCCCTCGAGGAACTCCATCGCGATGTAGTACGTGCCGTCCCAGGCCCCGCGGTCGAACACCTGGACGACGTTCGGGTGCTGCAGGCCGGCGGCGGCGCTCGCCTCGCGACGGAAGCGCTCCACGAACTCGGAGTCCTCGGCGAAGCGCCGGTACAGCACCTTCAGCGCGACGCGGCGGCCGAGCTGCTGGTCCTCCGCACAGTGGACGTCGGCCATGCCGCCCGAGCCGATGCGCGAGATCACGCGGTAGCGCCCGTCGACCAGCTCGCCGGAGGACACGCCCTCGCGCAGCGGGTTGTGCTCAGCCACCGAGCGCCTCCAGCACCTGCTTGGCGATCGGGGCGGCGACCGTGCCGCCCTGCTGGCCCTGCACGCGCTCCACCACCACGGCGATCGCGGTCTTGCCGGTGAAGGCGATGAACCAGAGGTCGTTCAAGCCGTTGTTGTTGAGCTCTGCGGTACCGGTCTTGCCTGCCAGGTCGACCCCGGTGAGCGCCGCCGCGGTGCCGGTGCCCTCCTTGACGACCTGCTTCATCATCGCGGTCAGCGCGGCGGCCGAGCTCGAGCTCATCACGCGCTCGGCCTGCTGGGGCGAGTGGTCGATCGTCGTGCGGCCGTCGGCGTCGAAGCCCTTGGACACGAGGTAGGGCTTCATCCGGACGCCGTCGTTGCCGATCGTCTGCGCCACGGTGGCCATCTCCAGCGGCGTGACGAGCAGCTTGTCCTGCCCGATCGCCATCCGCCCGACGTCCACGAAGCGCGACGCCGGCGACAGGATCCGCCCGTTTCGGCGCTCGCCCGAGGACGCCAGCTCCGACGAGGGGAGGTCGATCGGCGGCTGACTGTCGAACCCGAAGCGCAGCATGTACTTGCGCATCGTCGCCTTGCCGAGCTTTTCCCCGATCTCACCGAACACCGTGTTGACCGAGTGCGTGAGCGCGAAGGTCAGCGAGATCGACCCGAAGTCCTCGCCGGCGAAGTTCTGCAGCGGGACGCCGGAGATGACCTTGTTGTTCTTGCCCGAGATCTGCGAGTCCGGGGTGTAGGCGCCGGAGTCGAGCGCAGCGGCCGCGGTCACCGTCTTGAAGGTCGACCCGGGCGGATACAGCGACTGCGTCGCGCGGTTGACCAGCGGCGCGTTGGTCTCGTCGGTCGAGAGCTTCTTGAAGACGCTCGGCGAGTCGAGGTTGTTGGGGTCGTAGGGCGGCGAGGACACCATGGCCCGGACGGCGCCGGTCTTGACGTCCATCGCCACGACCGCGCCCTTGCCCGACGGCGAGTTGCGCAGCGCATTGAGCGCGACCCGCTGCGCCTTGGCGTTCAGCGTCGTCTCGAGGTCCTGCCCGACGGGCTTCTTGTTGAGCAGCGAGTCGAACACCGACAGCAGCTCGGTGCGGCGGCCGGTCAGCGCGTCGTTGTAGTACTCCTCGAGGCCGGAGCGGCCGATGCTCGTGAACGCGTAGCCGACCGGATGGCCGAACAGGTCGTGCTGCGGGTAGCGGCGCCGGTAGACGCCGCCCTTGCTGCGCGTCGAGCCGGCGATCAGCTGGCCGTCGGCGGTCCGGATCGTGCCGCGCTTGATGCGCTGTTCCTGCAGCTCGTCGCGGTGGTTGGCCGGGTTGGCGCGCAGCTCGCCCGCGGCGAACACCGACCAGTACGACGTGAACCCGATCAGCAGCGCGAACAGGACGATGATCAGGCCGAACAGGCGGACGATCGGAGCCTTCACCTGATCGCCTCGCGCCTGGCGCGGTCGGACACGAGCAGCAGGAGGGCCAGCAGCACGAAGTTCGCGAGGATCGACGAGCCGCCGTAGGAGACGAACGGCAGCGTCACGCCGGTCAGCGGGATCACGCGCGTCACGCCGCCGACGATCACGAACACCTGCAGCGCGAACACCGCAGTCAGCCCCGCCGCGAGCAGCGTCGAGAAGCTGTCGCGGGCGATCATCGCCGTCTTGAACCCCCGCGCGGCCAGCAGCAGGTACACGAGGATCAGCCCGCACGCGCCGGCCAGCCCGAGCTCGTCGACGATCACCGCGTAGATGAGGTCGGTCTGCGGCGCCGGCAGGATCGTGCAGCCCTTGATCGGGTTCGCGCTGCACGGGATCGACAGCAGCGCCTGGCCGAACCCCGTCCCGAACACCCCGCCGTCCGCTTGGGCGAACAGGCCCTGGGCGATCTGGTAGCCCGAGTTCTGGAC
>JAXDHL010000209.1:0-3212 GCA_034664525.1 Solirubrobacteraceae bacterium | reverse complement strand
GGCCGCTCAAGGCAGCGCTGCGCTACGTCTTCCCCGACCACTGGTCGTTCCTGCTCGGCGAGCTCGCGCTGTACGCGTTCACGATCCTCGTCCTGACCGGGGTCTTCCTGGCGGTCACCTTCCAGCCCGGAGACGCCCAGGTGGTCTGGCACGGGCCGTACGCGCCGCTCGACGGCACGACCGTCAGCACGTCCTACGCGTCGGCGCTCGATCTCTCCTTCAAGGTGCCCGGCGGGCTGCTGATCCGGCAGACCCACCACTGGGCCGCGCTCATGTTCGTCGTCGCGATCACCCTGCACCTGCTGCGGATCGTCTACTCCGGCGCGTTCCGCAAGCCGCGCGAGATCAACCACCTCGTGGGCGTCACGCTGTTGACGATCGCGCTGATCGAGGGCTTCGCCGGCTACTCGCTGCTCGACGACCTGCTGAGCGGGATGGGGATCGCGATCGGCTACAGCGCCGCGCTGGCGATCCCGGGGATCGGCGGGGCGGTCGGCGCGCTCGTCTGGGACGGGCCGTTCCCGGGCGGCGACGTGTTCCTGCCGCGCCTGTTCGCCGCGCACGTGTTCGTGATCCCGGCGGTGCTCGCGCTGCTGATCGCCGCGCACCTGGCGATGATCATCCGCCGCCATCACACCCAGTGGCCCGGGCCGGGGCGGCGCGAGGACAACGTGGTCGGATCGCCGACCTGGCCCGGCTACGCCCTGCGCTCGCTCGGCTGGTTCGCGGCGACGGCCGCGGTGCTGCTGCTGCTCGGCGGGCTCGTGCAGATCAACCCGGTCTGGCAGTGGGGACCGTACGAGCCGTGGGTGGGCGGAAACGGGGCGCAGCCGGACTGGTACCTCGGCTGGCTGATCGGCGCGCTGCGCCTGATGCCCGGGTTCGACATCCACGCGTTCGGGCGCACATTGATCCCCAACCCGTTCTTCGGCGGCCTGCTGTTCCCGGGGATCGTGTTCACCGTGCTGGCCGGGTTCCCGTGGATCGACCGGGCGCTGTTCACGCGCGATCGGCGTGAGCATCACCTGCTCGAGCGCCCGCGCGACCGGCCGCGGCGGACGGCGTTCATCACCGCGTTCCTCGTCTGGGTGGTCACGGTGTTCGCGTTCGGCTCCGCGGACCGGATCTTCCTCACGCTGTCGATCTCCTACGTCGTCCAGCTGTGGATCTTCCGCGTGCTGTTCTTCGTTGCGCCCGTCCTCGCGTACGTGATCACGCGGCGCTGGTGCGAGACGCTGCGGCGCTCCGGCGAGCACCCGCTGCGCGAGCCGCGTGCGGTGGTGGTGCGCTCAGCTGCGGCGCCCGACGCCGCCGGCGAGCTCGCGCAGGCGGAACGGCCCGGCCCCACCGGGGGTTAGCGGCGGCGTCGGGGCGCCGTCGCCGCGCCGGATGCCGTCGAGCAACTCGAGCAGCGTGTCGTCGGCGCGGTGGCGCGGCGTCCAGCCAAGCTCCTGGCGCGCACGCGAGGTGTCCAGCAGCGGGACGGCGAGCGCCATGTCCAGCCAGCCGGGAGGCGTGGGCTGCAGGTGCGCCCGCCAGGTGAGGTCGACGATCGCGCGCAGCACGCGGCGGTCGACCGGCACGGGGCGGGCGCCGAGCAGCCGGCCGAGCGCGTCCGGGTCGAGCACGGGGTCGGCGGCGATGTTGAACGCGCCCCGGACGTCGCCCAGCGCGGCGAGCCGGTAGGCCTCGCCGGCGTCGTCGGCGTGCACCGCCTGGAAGCGCAGCCGCTCCAGCGCGGGGACGAACGGGATCAGACCCGGGCGCACGAGCGGGCTCGGCAGGAACGGGCCGGCGAATAGGCGCCGGATCTCCGATGCCGCCTCGCGCTTGAAGATCAGCCCCGGTCGCAGCCGCACGACCCGGATGCCGGGATGCTCGGCCTCGAAGTCGTCGAGCAGCGACTCGACCGCCGCCTTGTCGGTCGCGTAGAAGGACGTCGGGATGCCCCCGGTCGGCCAGGACTCGCCGACGCGGCGGTCCTTCGGGCCTGGCGAGTACGCGCCGACCGACGACGCGTAGACGATCGAGCCCACCCCCGCCGCGGCGGCCGCCTCGAACACCCGGCGGCTACCGGCCACGTTGACGGCCGCGGTGACGCGGCGGTCGTGCGACGGCTGGATCAGCCAGGCGAGATGGATCACCACGTCGGCGCCGGCCAGGTGCGGGACGAGGTCGTCCTGGGCGATGTCGGCCGTCACGAGATCCGCGGCCGGGAGCGGGACGTCGGGCCGCCTGCGGGCGATCCCGACGATCCCGTCCACGGCGGGGTCGGCAGCCAGCGCCGTGACGAAACTGGTGCCGACGTTGCCGGTGGCGCCGGTGAAGGCGACCCGCACGCGGGGGTCAGGCCTTCCGCTGCGCCTTGATGGCCTCGGCGGCGGACTCGAGCCGGTCGGCCGCCTGCTTGGCCGTGAGCGCCTGCTCGCGCTCGTCGAGCGCCTTCTCGGTCTCGGCTGCGGCCACCTGGCGCTCGGCCGTCGCCTTGCGGGCGTTGGCGGCGTCGGCCTTCTGCTTGGCCCGCGCGGCGTCGGCCCTGCGCTTCTGCGCCGTCTCGGCCGCCCGCTGCTGGGTGCTCTGGCGGGCCTTCTGGCCCTGCTCGCGCACCACGTCGCCGCGTTCGGCGCCGGTCTCGCGGACGACGTCGGCCTGCTCGCGCAGGTCAGCCGCGCGCGAGCGCTGCCTGGCCGCGGTCTCACGGCGGCGGCCGTCGGCGACGAGCTGCTCGTCGCGCGTCAGCCGCCCGATCGTCGTGCGGGTCACGGCGTCGGCGCGGTCGACCGCGGTCGACGGGCCGGGGCCGAGCAGGGCCGCGGCGCGCGACAGCGGCCACTTGGCGACGTTGAGCGAGCCGCCGACGAGCGGGCGGACGAGATCCTGGACAGTCATCTCAGCGGTCCTCGGGGTCGATGGTGTCGGCCTGGCGCTCGGCGCGCCGGGCCTCTTGGTCGAGCCGGAGCGCGTCGCGCTCGGCGGCGCCGCGGACGTTCGCGGCGGTCTCGGTGGCCCGGCGCTCCTGTTCGCGCGCAGTGGCCTCGGCCTGCTGGCGGTCGCGCTCGGCGGCCTGCTCGCGCTGCTGCTCGGCGTGCTCGGCGTCGAGCTCGCGCCGCTCCGCGGCGATCTCGGCGCGGCGGGTCTCCACCTGGGCCTGCTCGTCAGCCTGGCGGGCCTCGGCGGCCTGCTCGGCCGCCTCGCGCTCGCGGTCGGCTGCG
>JAXDHL010000208.1:0-3517 GCA_034664525.1 Solirubrobacteraceae bacterium | reverse complement strand
GTCAAGCGCACGGGCCGCCTGCTCGAGGTCCCGGTCGGCGAGCAGCTGCTGGGCCGCATCGTGGATCCGCTCGGCAAGCCGCTGGACGGCAAGGGCGACATCGACACGGGCAAGACGCGTCCGGCGGAGCTCAAGGCCCCGGGCGTCGTCCAGCGCCAGCCGGTGAAGGAGCCGATGCAGACGGGCCTGAAGGCCGTCGACTCGATGATCCCGATCGGCCGCGGACAGCGCGAGCTGATCATCGGCGACCGTCAGACGGGCAAGACGACGATCGCGGTCGACACGATCATCAACAACCGGAACACGGGCGTCGTCTCGGTCTACGTCGCGATCGGCCAGCGCATGGCCACGGTCGTGGCGCTCGCCAAGCAGCTCGAGGACGCCGGCGCGCTCGACAACACGATCATCGTGGCGGCGCCCGCCGACGAGGCCGCGCCGATCAAGTTCCTGGCGCCGTACGCGGGCTGCGCGATGGCCGAGCACTTCCTCTACGAGGGCGGCCACGCGCTCACCGTCTACGACGACCTCACCAAGCACGCGTACGCCTACCGGCAGATGTCGCTGCTGCTGCGCCGTCCGCCGGGTCGCGAGGCGTACCCGGGCGACGTGTTCTACCTGCACTCCCGCCTGCTCGAGCGCGCCTGCAAGCTCAACGACGAGCTCGGCGGCGGCTCGCTGACCTCGCTGCCGATCATCGAGACGCAGGCCGGCGACGTGTCGGCCTACATCCCGACGAACGTCATCTCGATCACCGACGGGCAGATCTTCCTCGAGCCGAAGCTGTTCTTCTCGGGCGTCCGCCCGGCGATCAACGTGGGCATCTCGGTGTCGCGCGTCGGTTCGAACGCCCAGATCGCCCCGATGAAGAAGGTCGCCGGCCGGCTGAAGCTCGAGCTCTCGCAGTACCGCGACCTCGAGGCGTTCGCGCAGTTCGGCTCCGACCTCGATCCCGAGACCCAGCGCACGCTGGCGCGTGGCGAGCGGCTGGTGAAGACGCTCAACCAGGGCGAGGGCTCGCCGATGCCGGTCGAGGAGCAGGTCGCCGCCATCTACGCGGCCACCAACGGCTACGTCGACCGGATCGCGGCCAACCGCGTCGAGGAGTTCCACGAGGGGCTGATCGAGCGACTGCACGCCAGCGCGGCCGACACGCTCGAGCAGATCGCCGACGGCGAGTGGGGCGATGAGGTCCAGAAGGCGCTCGACAAGGCGATCAAGGAGTACGCCGAGGACTTCGGCTACGACCTCGACGAGGAGGGCCAGCCGCTGACCGACGACGCCGAGGACGCGGCGACGTCGCGCGGGCGCGACCAGGACGAGTCCGAGGAGTCCGACGACGCGGACGCCGAGGCCGAGGACACGTCGGAGGAGAAGGCGGGCGCGGCGGCCTAGCGCCGCCTCGCGCCCCCGGAGCCGCCCATGGCCCAGAAGGAAGTCAAGCAGCGGATCGACTCCGTCAAGAACGTCCAGAAGATCACGCGGGCGATGGAGATGGTCGCCGCCGCCCGCCTGCGCCGCGCCGAGCAGCGCATCGAGCGGCTGCGCCCGTACGCCTCGGCGATCCGCCGGATGACGCGGCAGGCGTCCGAGGCCGCGGAGAACGTGCCGAACATCCCGATCCTCAAGGACCGCGAGAACACCGACAGCGTCGGGCTGGTGATCATGACCGGCGACCGCGGGCTGGCCGGCGGCTTCAACTCGCAGATCCTGCGCGCCGCGATCCGCTCGGCGGTCGCGCACGAGCGCGAGGGGCGCAAGGTGCTCTGGTACGCGTCCGGCCGCCGCGGCGTGTCCTCGTTGCTGTTCCGCGGCCGCGAGGCGACGGGGCAGTACACCGGCCACACGGACCGGCCGGCCTACGCCAACGCGCGCGAGATCGCCGACGATGTCGTGGCCGCCTACGTGGACGGCGACATCGACCGTGTCGAGCTCTTCTACAACGGCTACGTCTCGCCGCTCACCCAGGAGGTCAAGCGCGAGGTTCTGCTGCCGCTGCAGCAGGCGACCGTCGCCGAGGCGGACGAGATGCAGCAGGACCTGGACCGCTCCGGTGGCGAGCGAGGCGACACCGACGGGCACACCGCCCTCACCGAGTACGAGCCCGACGCGGGGGAGATCCTCGAGCGGCTCGTGCCCGACTACGTGGAGATCTCGATCTTCCGGGCGCTGCTCGAGTCGACCGCGTCCGAGCACGGCGCGCGCATGACCGCGATGCGCAACGCCTCGGAGAACGCGTCCGAGATCATCGACGATCTGACGCTGCAGCTGAACCGTGAGCGCCAGGCGGACATCACCCAGGAGATCATGGAAGTCGTCGCCGGCGCCGAGTCGCTCACCTGACGTCGTCCGGGGGCGCCGCTTGCGGCGTCCGGGAGGACGAACCGTCTTTTCATCCAGGAGAACCAGCACCATGGCAGTCACCGAAGAGCAGACAGAGAAGCAGGACTCCGGCGCCAACACGGGCCGGATCGAGGAGATCCAGGGCGTCGTCATCGAGGCCGTCTTCCCCGACGAGCTGCCGGAGATCTACAGCGCCATCACGGTGGAGCACAAGGACCAGCAGGGCAACCCCTTCACCCTGGTCTGCGAGGTCCAGCAGCACCTCGGCGACGACCGCGTCCGCGCGGTCGCCATGGACTCCACCGACGGCCTCGCCCGCGGCATGGAGGTCACCGACACCGGGGGCCCGATCACGGTCCCGGTCGGCAAGGTCACGCTCGGGCGCATCTTCAACCTGCTCGGCGACCCGATCGACGAAGGCCCCGACATCGAGGTCGAGGAGCGCTGGCCGATCCACCGTCCCGCGCCTGCCCCGACCGACCTGACCCCGACCTCGGAGATGTTCGAGACCGGCATCAAGGTGATCGACCTGCTGGCGCCCTACGCCAAGGGCGGCAAGGTCGGGCTGCTCGGCGGCGCCGGCGTCGGCAAGACGGTGATCATCCAGGAGCTCATCCACAACCTCGCCCAGGAGCACGGCGGCCTGTCCGCGTTCTGCGGCGTCGGCGAGCGCTCGCGCGAGGGCAACGACCTGTGGCTGGAGATGACCGAGTCGGGCGTGCTCGAGAAGACGATGCTCGTGTTCGGCCAGATGAACGAGCCGCCGGGGGCGCGCATGCGCGTCGCGCTGTCCGGCCTGACGATGGCGGAGTACTTCCGCGACGTCGAGGGCCAGGACGTGCTGCTGTTCATCGACAACATCTTCCGCTTCGTGCAGGCCGGCTCAGAGGTGTCCGCGCTGCTCGGCCGCATGCCGTCGCAGGTGGGCTACCAGCCGACGCTCGAGTCCGAGATGGGCCAGCTGCAGGAGCGGATCACCTCGACCCGCAACGGCTCGGTGACCTCGGTGCAGGCGATCTACGTCCCGGCGGACGATCTCACCGACCCGGCGCCCGCCTCGACGTTCGCCCACCTCAACGCCACGACCGTGCTCTCCCGCGCCATCTCGGAGAAGGGCATCTACCCGGCCGTGGACCCGCTGGACTCGACGTCGACGATCCTCAAGCCCGACATCGTG
>JAXDHL010000207.1:0-9353 GCA_034664525.1 Solirubrobacteraceae bacterium | reverse complement strand
TCACCTTCTCCTTGCGGCAGCCGACGACCGCCGCGATCTCGTCATGGGGCAGGTCGCCGAGCTCGGCGAGCACGAGCGCCGCGCGCTGCTCCTCGGGCAGGGCCGCGAGGTCGCGCAGCATCGCCTGGAGGTCCGCCCGGCGCTGGACCTCGGCCGCCAGGCCCTCGGTCGGGATGTCCTCGAGCTCGTCGACCGGGCGCTCGCGGCGGGCGCGCAGCACCGAGAGACAGCGGTTGCGCGCGATCGCGTAGAGCCAGGCGCGGAGCTGAATCTCCTTCTCGGACCCGACGAGGTCGCGGTAGGCGGCCATGAACGTGTGCTGGACGGCGTCCTCGGCCTCCTCACGCGAGGCCAGCATGTGGCGGCAGAAGGCCAGGATGCCGCGGTGGTGGCGGTCGTAGAGGACCTCGAACGCCGGCTGGGAGCCCTCCCGCACGAGGTCGACCAGGCGCTCGTCGGACGCGACGCGAAGCAGCCGCGCGGAGACGAACCCTGCGCGCGGGACGGATGCTGGTGGACGGGCTGCCGACGCTTCCATCGTTGCTGGATCATCGGCCATCTTCGCGTGGAAGTGAACACTGCGGGGGTTGCAACGCCCGCCTCACGCGCAGGTTGGCCGATGGGGTCCGCGCGATGACGGTAGTCGCACCACGTATCCTGCCCGCCAGTCATGGCCAGCAGACAGGTAGAGAAACAGGCCCGGCGCCAGGCGCGCTTGGAGCAGGAGGCGGCGGAGCGCAAGGCGGAGGGCCGTCGCAAGCGCCTCCAGCTCGTGCTCGGGGGGGTGCTGGCGGTCGGCATCGTCGCCGGCGTGGCGATCGCGATCCTGGCCGGCTCGAGTAGCTCCGCGAACGGTCCCAAGCAGGCGAGCGCGAACTCCGGCGTCAAGCTGCCGGCCCAGCAGACCTCCGATCTGCAGGCCGCGGTCAAGGCCGCCGGCTGCACCGTCAAGACCGAGCCCGACGAGGGCCGCGGCCACCAGGCCAAGACCTTCACCCCCGCCGACTACAAGACGAACCCGCCGACGAGCGGGGCGCACTACCCGGTCGCGGCGCAGGACGGCATCTACGCCCCGGACAACCCGCCCGCGCTCGGCGAGTCGACGCACTCCCTCGAGCACGGGCGCATCGACGTCCAGTACGCCCCGGGGACGAGCCCGCAGCTCATCAAGCAGCTCGAGTCGTTCGTGGGCGAGAACGGCGGCTACCACATGCTGCTGTTCCAGAACACGACCAGGATGAAGCCCCAGCTCGCGGCGACCGCCTGGGATCAGATGCTGCAGTGCCCGACCCCCAACGCCAAGACGTGGGACGCGCTGCGGACCTTCCGCGACCGCTACCTCGACAAGGGTCCCGAGTCGGTTCCGTAGGCCGGCCGGCTGCTGGTCGCACACACACGTCACCGATGCGGTGGGGTGTGCGCGCTTGAGGTCCAGGAGCGACCACTCCCACACACGGCCGGGAGCCGTGCGCGCTGGTGGTCGCCTGACGACCACCAACCGGCGAGGGTCAGCGATCTACCGACGTGTGTCGAGCTGTGGCGCCGCTCTCCCGCGCGGAGGCCGAGCTACCGAGGGGCAGGCGGCTCACGCCACCCGCCGGTCTCCCCGCGGTACAGCCCGCGGCCGGTGAGGGCCATCCGCACGGACGCGAGCAGGATCTTGACGTCGAGCGCGAACGTGGCGTGCTCGATGTACCAGAGGTCGAGCTCGATCCGCTCGGCCCACGGCAGCGACGCGCGCCCGTTGACCTGCGCCCAGCCGGTGATGCCGGGCAACGCGAGCAGGCGACCGCGCTGGCGCGCGTCGTAGCGGTCGACCTGGACCTGGACGGTGGGGCGCGGGCCGATCAGCGACATCTCGCCGCGCAGGACGTTGATGAGGTTCGGCAACTCGTCGAGCGAGGTGCGGCGGAGCAGACCGCCGACGCGGGTGATGCGCGCATCGCCCTTGTCGACCACCAGGCCGGCGCCCATCCCCTCGGCGCCGTGGACCATCGTGCGCAGCTTGAACAGCTCGAACGGGACCCCGCCGCGCCCGACCCGCCGCTGTCGGAACATCGCGTGGCCGTGGGTCTCGATCCGGATCGCGAGCATCGCGGCCGCGAGCACCGGCGAGGCGAACGCGAGCGCGACGATCGCCGCCGCGAGGTCCAGCGCCCGCCGCACCGGCGAGGCCAGCCAGGAACTCATCGCGTCCCCTCCGCCGGCTCCCATCCGGCGGGCGTGCCGTGGCGCAGGTGGTCGTGCAGCCCGGCCGCCAGCGACGCGGTGGTGAGCACGTAGTAGCGCGCGATCAGCAGCGGCCGCGACCGGATCCGCCCGCCGGCCAGCGCGGCGGCCACCAGCGCCGCCTGGGCGGCGGCCGCCGCCGCGTACAGGCGGCGGCGCGAGAGCGCCAGCGAGGCGGCGAAGGCGAGCACGTGCAGCAGCGGCGAGAGGTAGCGCAGGATCCGGTGCGAGGCGATCATCAGGGCGTACAGGGGCGGGTAGGCGCCGAGCCGCAGCAGGCCGCCGTGCAGGACGATCGGCCACGCCTGGGTCATCATCCGGCGCTTGCGGGCCCATTCGCCCTCGATCGTCGGGACCATCTTCTCGGTCGCCCGCGCGCCAGCAGCGTAGACGGCCCGGCGGCCGCGCTGGACGAGCGTGAACGGCAGGAACAGGTCGTGCCCCATCGGGACCGCCGGGACCACGTAGTCGGCCCGGCGCACGGCGTAGATCGCGCCGTTGCCGCCGGTCACGGACGCCAGCGCGGACTCCTGCGCCCGCAGCCACAGCTCATAGCGCCAGTACAGGCCCTCCTGGTTGGTGCCGTCGTCGTTGACGAAGGCGACCTGGCCACATGCGTAGGCGACCTCCGGGTCGGCGAACGCGTCCGCGAGCGCGCGCAGCGCCCCGGGTTCCCAGAGCGCGTTGGCGTCGCTGAAGGCGAGCAACTCGCCGCGCGAGGCTGCGACGGCGGCGTCCTGGGCGCGCATCTTGCCGCCGCGCGGCAGCTCGAGCACGAGGTCGGCGCCGGCCTCCCGGGCACGCCGCGCCGTCGCATCGGCGCCCGCGTCCACTCCGCCGTCGACCGCGATCACGATCTGCAGCCGCTCCCGCGGCCAGTCGAGCGCGAGCGCATTGCGGACCTTGTCCGCGATGACCGCCTCCTCGCGGTAGGCGGCGACGATCAGCGAGACGTCGGGCGTGCCGGCCGGCGCCGCCCGCGTCGGCAGCGGGGACCGGCGGCCCGCGAGGCGCGCAAGCCCGGCCAGCAGCAGGCCGTAGCCGGCCTGGGCATAGGCCAGCAGCCCGGCGGAGAGCCAGAAGAGGGCGCGCATCGCGTCGGCATACTGCACGACATGCCCGCGCTGGAGCCCCCCGAGCCGCCGCTGACCGACGGCGTCGTCGCTCTGCGCGGCGTGCGCGAGGCCGACGCCGACCAGGTCGTCGCCGCCCTGCGCGACCCCGACATCGTCCGCTGGACGCGGGTCCCGGCGGGCTACACCCACGAGGACTTCGCCGCCTATCTGCACGCCAGCCACGCCGCCATGCGCGCCGGCACCACCCTGAGCCTGCTCGTGGTCGACGCGGATGACCATGACCGGGTGCTCGGCTCCTGCGGCCTGCACGAGCTCGACTCCGAGCGCGCCGACATCGGCTACTGGGTGGCCCGCGGCGCCCGCGGCCGCGGCGTCGCCCCGCGGGCCACGACGCTGATGCGCGACCACGCGACCGGGACGCTCGGGCTCCCCCGCGTCGAGGTGCTCGTGCACCCCGACAACGTCCCGAGCCAGCGCGTGGCCGAGAAGGCCGGGTTCGCCCGCACCGGCGAGCTGCGGCCGTCACCGCGCCGCGACGACCACGAGCCCAGGCCGGAGCTCGTCGTCTTCGCCTATCTGCCGCCGGCCCGCTGACGGTCGGGGCGCCGCCGGGGCGCGGTGTACGTTTCCAGACCATCACCACGGACGGTTCGGTACACGATCAGGCGTTGGACGCGGCCCGGCGAGCGGCACGCGAGGGGCGGGATCCGCTCACGGGGATCCTGGCGCGCGACCGCCTGCTCGAGGAGGTCGCCCGGGCGGTCGCCGGCGCGGAGCGCTTCGGCGAGCCCGTCGCCGTCTGCGTGCTCGACCTCGACCAGTTCCGCCTGGTCAACGACACCCACGGCTACGCGGCCGGGGACCGCCTGCTGGCCAGCGCCGCCGCCGCCATGCGGGGGCGCCTGCGGGCGACCGACGCGCTCGGGCGCATCGGCGCGGACGAGTTCGCCGTCGTACTGCCGCGCACCGATGCCGAGGCCGCCCGCGCCGTCGCCGGCGACCTGCTGGCCGCCGTGCGCGACCGCGCCCGCGGGCCGGCCGCCGAGGGCCGCGAGGTGCGACTGACGGCGAGCGTCGGCGTCGCCGCCGTCGAGCCCGGCCAGCCGGCGACCGCCGCGGCGGTGCTGGCTCGCGCCGACTACGCGATGCTCACCGCCAAGCTCGCCGGTCGCGACCGGCTGGCGGTCGCCGAGCCGGACGGCCACGACGGGCGCGGCGGCGACCACCTGTCCTGGGCCGCGCGGGTCCGCGAGGCGCTGGAGACCGGCGGGCTGGACCTGCACGCCCAGCCGATCGTCCCGCTCGCGCACACGCGCGCGCCACTGCGCTACGAGCTGCTCGTGCGGCTGCGCGACGCGCCCGAGCTCGCCTCGGCGGAGCTGGTGGGGGCCGCCGAGCGGTTCGGCCAGATCCAGGCCGTGGACGGCTGGATGGTGACCCGCGCGATCGGCCTGCTGACGGAGACCGAGGGCACGATCCTGCACGTCAACCTGGCGGCCGCCTCGATCGGGGACCCGGAGCTGATGACCTTCGTCGAGCGCACCGTGCTGGCGGCGGGGATCGCACCCGGCCGGCTCGTGTTCGAGGTCACGGAGACCGCCGCGATCGCCGATGTCGCCGCCGCCCGCCGCACGGTCGAGCGGCTGCGCGCGACCGGCTGCCGGTTCGCGCTGGACGACTTCGGCGCCGGCTTCGCGTCGTTCGGCTTCCTGAAGCAGCTCCCGTTCGACGTGCTGAAGATCGACGGCGAGTTCGTCCGCGATCTCCCGGGCAGCCTGGTCGACCGGCTCGCGGTCGAGGCGATGGTCGGGATCGCGCGCGGCCTCGGCGTCACGACCGTCGCCGAGTACGTGTCCGGCGACGAGACGGTCGCCCTGCTGCGGGAGCTGGGGGTCGACCACGCCCAGGGCTATCACGTGGGTGCGCCGCGACCCGCGGCCGACGTCTTCCCGTAGCTAGCGTGGTGCGCCCGTGCGCGCGCCCACCGACCCGCTGATGGTGCTGCTGCTGCCCGAGCGTCTGGAGGCGTTCGAGCAGCGGATGCTCGCCGAGGACCTGCTGCAGGCGACCGGCGTGGTGGCCGTCGATCCGCCACGCACGTCCTACCGCGCGCTGGCGCGGATCCCGGACGCGATCGGCGTCTCGATCGCCGCCAAGCAGGCCCGCCGGCTGCGCAAGCGGCTGCCGGGAGTCCCGCGGGCGATCGCCATCTTCCATCCCGGTCAGTACCCGCTGGCCCGCGGCCTGCTCGCCCAGGTGCCCGACTGCGAGCTCTGGTACGGCCGCGTCTCGCGCCCCGAGGCCGAGGCCGGCGACGGACCGGTGCGCCAGCGGCTGCAGGAGCTGCACGTGATGGCCGCAGAGCGCGCGGCGCTGACGTTCGTCACCTCCGACGGGCTCGGGCGCGAGGAGGCGCTGGCCGGTCGCCGGGCGGTCACCGTCGAGCCGGGCGGCGACCACGCTCCGCTGTGGGACCGGCTCGCGCGCGTCCTCGGCGTGACCGGCTGACCCCGACGGTCGCGGGTCAGCGGTCGACGAGGCCGTGGTCGAGCGCGTAGCGCACGAGCTCGGCGCGCGTGTGGCGCCCGAGCTTCTGGTGCACGTGCGCGCGGTGCGACTCGACGGTGCGCACCGAGAGATCGAGCAGGCGCGCGATCTCGACGTTCGTGTGCCCGAGCGCGATCAGGCGCAGGATCTCCGCCTCGCGCTCGGTGAGGTCGCCGGGCGGCGCGGGCGGCGGCGGCACGGCGGCGAGGCGGGCGCTCAGCTCCGGGTTGAGGTAGGTGCGGCCTTCGGCGGCGGCCCGCACGGCGGCGACGAGGTCCTCGTCGGCCTCCTCCTTGAGCACGTAGGCGCTCGCGCCGTTGTGCAGCGCCTCGCGCACGAACCCCGGGTCGTCCTGCATCGTGAGCACGACGATGTAGGTCGCCGGCGAGGTCTCGCGCAGCGTTGGGATCGCGCTCAGGCTCGGCGTCCCCGGCATATTGAGATCGAGCACCAGGACGTCCGGTCGTTGGGTGGCGATCAGCCGCAGCGCGGCATCGACGTCCCCGGCCTCGCCGACCACCTGTATGCCGGCCTCACGCTGCAGCAGCAGCCGCAGGCCCGACCGCACCAGCTGGTGATCGTCGGCCAGGACGATCGAGATCTCGCGCGCCTCCGCCATGGGCGGCGAAAACCGTACTCCAACCAAGGCGAGGACGCCGGGATCAGCCGGCCGTGCGCGGCCTGGGCCGCGCGCCGTGGACGATGTCGACCACGTTGCGGGTGATCTGCCCGACGGCCGCGTCGCCGGCGGCCAGCCGCGGCACCCACTCGGGCAGCCCGATGCGGATGATCAGCCCCTTGCCGTCGCGCGTGGCGCTCAGGGCCGGGCGCTCGGGCCGCGGCGTCTTGTTCTGGGCCTCCGCCTGCGCGGCCTCCTGGTCGGTCAGCGCCTCGCCGACGCGGGCGACGACCTCGCCGTGCGCGCCGGGGGAGATCAGCTCCTCGACCTTGGTGAAGCCGCCCAACTGGCCGGAGAAGCCCTCCAGCAGGCCGAGGCCGACGTCGTCGAGCAGCACGCTGAGCGGCGGGCGGATGCCGGCGGGGCCGGGCGGCAGCCGGCGCACGTTCGCCAGCCGGGCGCCGAACGCGTCGGTCGGCCCGAGCACGGTGGGACGGGTGAGCTGGTGGTCCCCGACCGTCACGCCCGCCCGCATCGCCCGCGGTCCGAACAGGGCGATCCGCCCGCCCGCGGCGACGTAGCGGCGCAACCGCCGGGCGAGGCCGCGGCTGACCCACTGCGGCACGCCGGCGAACAGCATGCCCTTGCGCTGTTGCACCGTCGGGCCGTCGCCGAGGCTGAGCGCCAGGTCGGTGGTGAGGTCGTACGCAATGTGGTTGCGGTCCAGCCACACCAGCAGCGGCGCGACGTCGTCCGCGAAGCCCGCCG
This sequence comes from Solirubrobacteraceae bacterium, assembly GCA_034664525.1. GTDB lineage: Bacteria > Actinomycetota > Thermoleophilia > Solirubrobacterales > Solirubrobacteraceae > DATLGB01. The sequence continues at coordinate 2,114 of JAXDHL010000207.1, read as the reverse complement.
GCAGGCCACCCGCGTAGGCGTACAGCCGCGGGTAGGTGACGGGGCGGCCGTTGGTGAACGTGTCGGGCAGCCCGTCGTGGGTCAGCGCGTCGTCGACCGGGTCCAGCCCGAGCCACGTCATGACCGGCAGCACCACGAGCAGGCGTCCGGGCTTCGGCGGGTCGCGCGACTGGACGGCGAACGGGACCGCGGTATTCGCGCCGTGCGAGGAGACCTCGAGCAGGTAGACGCCGGACGGCCCCTTCGGGGCGCGGATCAGCAGCGTCGTGCCGCGCTTGGGGCGGCGGTTGACGAGCGCCGGCCGGCTGGTGCCGAGGCGGCGGACCCGCCACGCGTAGCTGCGCCCGCGGGCGTCGACGCGGAACGCGGCCAGGTCGCCGGCGCGCACCGGACCGACCGGCGGCTGGACCGCAAGCGCCCGCACGGTCACGCCGGGGCGCCCGTCCACGGTGGCCGCCGACAGCGGCATCGGCGGCCCCGTGCCGATGTTGCCGGCCTTGTCGGCGGCGCTGACGGCGATCAGGTACGTGCCGGGCGCGACGGGCCGGCCGGCGTCGTCGCGGCCGTCCCAGAAGAACGACTGGCGGCCGCGGCGGCCGGTCCAGCGGCGCACGGGCTGGGGGTTCGCGCCATCCGTGCGCAGCACCGTGAACTGCGGGCGGGCGCTGGGACCGACACCGCGGATGCGGAACTTGACACCTTTGCCGGGCGCGATGATCGGCGTGTTCTTGTCGACCACGACGGCCGGCGACGGCGGCACGGTGTCGAGCGTGAACGACTTGCCGCCCAGGATCGAACGGCCCTCGCCGGCGAGGATCAGCCGCATCCGGTAGACGCCGTCGGGCGCGCGCCGGCCATCGTCCTGCTTGCCGTCCCACACGACACGGTTGACGACCCCGCGGCGGATCTGCAGCGCGCCGGCCACCCGCCGTACGCGGGCACCGTCGCGGTCGATGATGTCCACCGCGGCCTGGTCGTCGAGCTTGACCTTGAAGCGGATCGGCTCGACGTCGCGGCGGCCGTCGCCGTTGGGCGAGAAGTACTGCAGCCGCACCAGGTCGGCGAGCACGGCGGGCTGGGCCTTCAGGCGCGAGGCGAGGAAGAACGCCCCGAACGTGGCGACGACCAGGACGGCGAACGCGGCGGCCGCGAGCCGCGCGGGCGGCCGGGCGGCCTCACCCCGCGTGGTCAAGGCGATTGATCGGCGCCGACGACCACGACGACCTGGGCGCCGGGTGCAAGCTGCTTGGCTGCGTCGATGATCGGCTGGACGTCGGAGATCTTCAGCACCTTCGCGGCGTCGAACGCGGCGCGGCGCTCCCCTGAGTCGGCATAGAAGACGACGGAGGCCGAGCGCGCCTGGTCGGTGTAGTTCGACGTCGGGCCGGAGCCGAAGCCGGCCTGCGAGAGGCGCTTGGCGACCGTGGACGCAAGACCGTTGATGGTCGTCCCGTTGAGGACGGCGACGGAGACGTTCCCGCGCGATGTGGTGCTGCCGGACTTCGAGCTGTGCGTGGCCGACGCGGTCGGGGTGGTCGAGGCGGTGCCGGTCCGCCGGGTCGGCGTGCTCGCGGTCTTCGGCTGGCCGCTGCTTCCGCCGCCGAGCAGCGCGATCGCGGCGACGACGATCAGCGCGACGCCGGCGAGCGCGGCACCCACGATCACGCCCGTGCGGCGGCGCCCGCCGCCGGACGGCGGTTCAGACGCAGGCCGGCCGGGGTGGCCCGGAGGCTCGCCCGGGCGGCGCGTCTGCGCGGTGCCCGAGCGCAGCGCAGCGGCCGAGGCGCTGGCCGGCGCGCGCCGCGGCTGGCCAGGACGCGGGGGCGCGGGACGGGAGGGCGGCGGGACCGTGGCGGCGCCCGCCGCCGTCGCGGGGCCGGCGACGCCGGCGGCCGGGACGGCGGTCGTCACCGGCTCGCCCGGTCCGGCCTGGCGCTCATCGGCGTCCTCGGCATCCTCGGCGTCCTGATCGCCGTCGTCGCCGCCGGGCGGCGGCGCGGCGCCAGGCGGCGGAGTCGCGGCGCCGGGCGGCACGACGGGCTGCTCGACCGCGGTTGGCTCGGCGACCGGCTCGCCCTCGACCGGTGCCTTGCCATTGCCGGAGGCGGCGGCGG
>JAXDHL010000206.1:0-3446 GCA_034664525.1 Solirubrobacteraceae bacterium | reverse complement strand
GCGCTGGTCGCCGACCGCACCGGCGCGGTCACCGGCTTCTCGTGCGCCAACCTGCAGGAGCGCGGGACGCTGTTCGTCGAGCCCGGCGACGAGGTCTACGAGGGGATGGTCGTGGGCGAGAACTCGCGCTCCGACGACCTCGACGTCAACGCCGTGCGCGAGAAGCACCTGACCAACATGCGCTCGTCGACGTCCGACGTGCTGGTGCGCCTGGTGCCGCCGAAGAAGCTCTCGCTCGACCAGGCGTTCGAGTTCCTGCGCGAGGACGAGTGCGTCGAGGTCACGCCGCACTTCGTGCGCGTGCGCAAGGTCCACCTCAGCCAGACGGACCGCACCAAGGCCGCGCGGCGCGCGAAGGCCGCGGCTACGGCCTAGGGCCGAGCAGCGCCAGGTAGACGAACGACACCGTGTCGGTCAGTGCCGGCAGCTCGGCCGTCCGCCCGTCCTCGACCCAGCGGGTGACGAGCTCCTGCGTGGCGCCGACGGCCGCGAGCGCCACGTGGTCGGGCACCGGGCCGGGCGCCGCCTCGGTCACGAACGCGGCGAACGCGTCGTGGACCTCGCGCCGGCGGCGCAGCGCGCGCGCCCCGGCGGCGGCGACCTCGATCAAGAACGTGCGCGCGAACGCCGGCTCGGCGGCCAGCGTCTCGAGGTACGCGCGCACGCGCGCCCGCGTGTCGCCCGCCTCGCGCATCGTGGCCAGCAGCACCGCCACGCCGGTGTCGTAGGCGGCGAGGAAGCAGGCCTCCTTGTCGCGGAAGTGCTCGTAGAAGGTCTTGCGCGAGACGCCGGCGCGCTCGATCACGTCGGCGACGGTCGCCGGCCCGTAGCCCTTCTCGGCGACGACCTGGGCGATCGCGTCGAGCAGCCGGCCGCGCTGGGAGGCGAGCACCACCTCGCGGGCGAGGCGGTGCGGGCCGCGGGGCAGGGCACGGGGGGCGTCGGGCGGCATGCAATGAGAAACATTACCGTCTGCTACTGTCGCCCCGCATGCACCCTGCGGCGCGGCCCGGGCCGTCAGTCCTTGGGGTTGACGACGTCCTTGACCTTGTCGGCGGCGTCGCCCACCTTGTCCTTGATCGAACCGGACGCGCGGTCGACCTTCCCCTCGTTCTTCAGGGAGTGGTCATCCGTGAGGCTGCCGGCGGCTTCCTTCACGCGGCCCTTGCCCTCGTCAACCTTGCCGTCGTTGCTCATGGGGTCCTCCTGCGATCGTCGTATTGACGCAGCAGGGTCTGCCCGCCGACCTCCCAATTCAACCCGGAAGACCGATGCCTGAAGCGCCCCCAGCCCTGCTCGCTCTGATCGAGACCGGCGTGTCGCTCGCGCGGCGCTCGTCGTCCGGGAAGCTCCTGTTCGGCCGCCTGCACGGCGTCGTCCACGGCGACCTGCTGCCCGCCCGCATCCGCGAGCCCGTCCGCCGCGAGCTCGAGGACGGCTTTCGCGCCACGGCGACGCCCGTCGACGCCAAGACGGTCGAGCGCACGCTGAAGTCGGCCTGGCGCAAGCCGCACGGCAAGCTCGTCGAGGACCTCGACCCCGAGCCGCTGTCGGTGTCCTCGACGGCGGTCGTCCACGCCGCCTCCCACGACGACCGGCCGGTGGCGCTCAAGGTGCTGCGCCCCGGGGTCGCCACCACCGTGCGCTCCGAGCTCGCCCTGCTCGACATCCTCGCCGCGCCGATCGCGGCGGTCTTCCGCGCGCTCGACGTCTCCGGCGTCCTGCGCGAGATCCGCGAGGCCGCGCTCGACGAGCTGGACCTCGAGCACGAAGGCGACCAGCAGCAGCGGGTGCGGCGTGCGCTGCGCCGCGTGGACGGCGTCGTCGTCCCCGAGGTGGTGGGCGAGCTCGCGGGCACGGAGGTCCTGGCGACGGAGCGGCTCGAGGGGATCACGCTCGCCGCCGCCGTCGCCGACGACCCCGAGGCGATCGCACGCCGGCTCGTCGAGGCGCACGTCGTCGCGTGGAGGGAGGCCGGCCTGGTGATGACGGACTGCCGGCCGTCGCACGTCGTGCAGCTCGCAGACGGGCGCACCGGGCTGCTGGGGACCGGCGTCGCCCGCTCGGTCCCGCGCGACCGCGCGACAGCGGGCGTGAGCGCCTTCGGCGCGCTCGCCGACGCCGACCCGGAGGCGTTCGTGAGCGCGGTCAGCGACGGCCTCGGCGTGCTCGACGAGGACACCGCGCGGGCGGCGCACCCACTGCTGCGCGAGGTGCTGGGCCCGATCGTGGAGGGTCCCGCGCGTCTCGACGGCCCGGCCCTGGCCGAGATGACCGTGCGCGGCCTGCGGCGCATCGGCCCGCTGCTGGCCATCGGAGCGAAGGCGACGCCGCAGCCGGCGGACCTGGCGGCGCTGCGGATGCTCGGGCAGCTCGCCGCCACGCTCTCGCGGCTCGAGGTGACCGAGGACTGGCCGCGGCTGGCGCGGGGCGTCGTGAACGCCTAACCGTCCGCTCGCTCGACGGCGCGCAGCGCGCCGCCGAGCATCCAGCCGAACAGGCGCTCCCCGGCGACGCGGTCGAGCGCGTACGCGATGCCCGCTGTCGGCCTCATCTTGCCCGCAGCGGCGTATGGTCATGGCCGGCGCGCGGGCCCCAGTCGATGTTGCGCGGCCGGAAGTCCGACAACCCGAGGATCGTGTGCAGGTCGCTGCCGTCGGCGCGCATCCGGTAGAGCGCATACCGGCCGTGGTCCTCGAGCCGGAAGACGATCCACTGACCGTCCGGGGAGTAGGAGCCGGCGAACGCGTTGACCTGCCCGCCCTGGTAGTCCGTCAGCAGCCGGAAGCCGGAGCCGTCGGGACGGATCGTGGCGATGTTCGCCGAGTCCCCCACGTGGAGGAAGTTGGCGTTGACGCCGGCGAGGATCCGCCGCCCGTCCGGTGCCCAGTCCTGCTTGATCGCCAGGTCGGCGCTGAACGGCAGCAGCTGATCCAGGTCGCCGCCGTCGATGCTCGAGGTGAACAGCCCTCGCGCGGGCTCGGAGGCCGGCGCCGGTCCGACGAGCGACCCGTCGAAGCCGACGAAGCTGAGTGTGCCGCCATCCGGCGAGACGTTCGGATCGGTGGCGAAGCCGGCGCCGTCCGGCCAGGGGTCGATCACGCGCCCCACGTCGCTGCCGTCGGTGCGCATGCTCCAGATGGCGTCGTCGCCGGTGGCGGGATCGAACCGCTCGAAGACGATCCGGCGCCCGTCCGGCGTGAACGACGGCTCGCCGGAGCAACAGGCCACCGTCGGCGTGAGGTTCGTCACGCCGCTGCCGTCGGCGTTCATGATGTCGACGCTGGCGCCGGAGCCGTCGGCCGGGTCGAACTCGAACGCGATCCGGCGCCCGTCCGGCGACCAGTCGGCGACCAGCGCGTCGCCGTCGAGGGCGGTGATCTGGCGCAGGTCGTGACCGTTCTGGCGGACGCTGAAGAGCTGGCTGTGATCGCCGGTCACCGCGT
>JAXDHL010000205.1:0-7892 GCA_034664525.1 Solirubrobacteraceae bacterium | reverse complement strand
CGCGGGCAGCCTGACCGCCGCCAACCGACCCGGCGGCGGCGCCGTCTTCCGGCTGCAGCTGCCGCTGCCGCTGGCCGAGGCTCTCACCGAAGCTGCATCCGCGTCTCCTTGAGCTCTAATCGACCGCTCATACGGTCGCCCGCACACCCAGACCAAGGAGGTACCGGATGACCAGAGCCATCCGACCCGCCGTCATCGCCGTGTTCGCCGCCGCCGCCATGCTCGCGGCGATGCTCCTCACCGGAGTGCTCGGCGGCTCAGGCCCGGCGACCGCGGGAGCGGCCACCGTCAAGCACGCACGGGCCCACCAGGCGAAGCATCACACCGCTCGCGGCCACCAGGCGACCACCGCCGCGGCCGCCGAGACCTCGAGCGAGAGCGAGAGCGCCACCGAGCCCGCGGGCGAGGCCCAGCCGGGCCACGAGGACCCGCAGGGCGAGCAGGCCGACCACCAGTGCCCGCCGGACTGCGCGCCCGGCGAGCAGCAGTAGGACGGGAGCGGCGTTCGCGATCGGCGCGGCTCACGCGCCGGTCGCGCAGCGTCGCGCGCTCGATGTTCGCCCTACGCGCTATCGGAGCGCGCGGCTGAGCAGGCTTCCGGCAACCAACCCGCGGATCCCGAAGAAGATCAGGTTGACGCCCACCAGGAGCCCGATCGCCCAGTTCGCCGAGCTCGGGAGGTCGGCGGCGATGAAGATCCCGAGCAGCAGCGCGAGCGCGCCGTTGGCCGCCAGCAACCCGGCGCCCGGCAGGCTCCGCACGCGCCACGCCCCGTAGAGGTGCAGCGCGGCGCTGGCGAAGAACCAGGCGGCGAGCATGAACGTCAGCGTCAGGGTGCCGGTGAGCGGGAAGATCACCAGGTACAGGCCGACCAGCAGCGTGAGCACGGTGTCCGCGATGTACAGGCCGCGGTGCCCCGGTACCTGGCCGGAGAACAGATGGGCCGCCATCATGATCCCGACCAGGATCAGGATCCAGCCGATCAGCAGCGAGATCGTGACGGAGGCGATGGCGGGCACCGCGATCGCCGCCACGCCGGCCAGCAGCGCGAGGATGCCGATCGCGAACAGCCAGTTGCGGGCCCGGCGCAGCTCGGTGGGGGACACCCCCGCCGCGAACGCCCACGCTCCGATGGTCGGGACGCGGCCGCGCGGAATTCCATGCGTGGTCATGGTCCGAGCCGTAGGCCGGTGCGTCGCCGGTTCAAGCGCCCGCGGCGCCGCGCGACGCCGGCTGCTCGCGCACGACGAGGACCGGGCACTCCGCCTTGCGGACGACGCCGCGAGACGTGCCGCCGAGGACGAGCTCGGTCAGCGGCCCGTGTCCGTGGGCAGCGACGACGACCGCCTGCGCGTCGCGCTCCCGCGCCACGGTCACGATCGTCTCGGCGACCTCCACCTCCGGCTCGTCGGCGACGGTCAGCGCCTCGGCGTCGAAGCCGGCTTCGCCGGCGAGCCGCGCACCCTGCTCGGCCAGCCGCTGCGCCCGTTCGCGCTGCAGCTCGTCGACCTCGAGCGCCGTGCGGATGTCGAGCTGCGACGGCGGCAGGCCGATCGTGGCGGTCGGCAGCTCCGCGAGCTCGAAGCCGAGCCCGGCCTTCCACACCACGAGGACGATCGCCCGCCACCCCGCGAGCAACGCGCCCGCCTCCCGCGTGGCGTTGTCGGCGGCCGGGGAGCCGTCGTAGGCGATCAGGATCGGCCGCGACATCGAGCGCTATCGCGACGCCCGGAGCGATTCCATCATTCCGTGCAGATGGGCCGCGGCGAGCTCGACGTCGGTGTACTTGCGCTGACCCGCGCGTGACTCGGCCGCCAGCACCGCGCAGCGGTGGACGTCCTCGAAGTCGCCATAGGGGAACTTGTACCGGGCCTTCGTCCCCTCGCGTCGCTCGTTGTCGATCGCGAGGTGCCAGCGCGCGTACGCGTCGATGCCGTGCTCCTCGATGAACCGGTTCTGCGCCGCCGCCGAGGGCTGGTGCTCGCTCCAGTCGCCCCGGTCGTCGAGCGCCACGTGGCCCTGCTCCACGAGCCGCTTCGCGAACGCGTACGACCCGTTGTTCAGCTTGACCGCCATCGCCCGGGCAATAGGTCGCCGGCCGCCGCTGCCAACCCCAACGCATCGAGAATCGTCCGGAGCGCTCGGCTGACTGGCCGGCGGCGGAGCGAGGCCTATTGTCCGGGACATGGACGTCGTCATCGCGGGCGGGCACGGGAAGATCGCGCTGCGCCTCACCCGCCTCCTGCACGAGCGCGGCGACCGCGTGCGCTCGCTGATCCGCAACCCGGCACATGCCGGCGACATCGAGGCTGCCGGCGGGGAGCCCGTGGTGTGCGACCTCGAGCAGGCGGGCGAGGATGTCGTGGCCCGCGCGACCGCCGGCGCCGACGCCGTGGTCTTCGCCGCCGGGGCCGGGCCGGGGAGCGGCCCAGAGCGCAAGTGGACGATGGACTACGGCGGCGCGGTCAAGCTGATCGCCGCCGCGAAGGCGAATGGCATCGATCGCTACGGCATGGTCAGCTCGCGTGGCGCCGACCCCGACGCGCCCGGCGAGGACACGTTCGCGACGGACCTGCGAGCCAAGGGCAAGGCCGACGCGGAGCTGCGCGCGAGCGGCCTCGGCTACACGATCGTGCGCCCCGGCCGGCTCACCGACGACCCCGGCACCGGGCACATCAGCGCCGGCGATCACGTCGAGGACGGCAGCATCAGCCGCGAGGACGTCGCCGCCGTCCTCGCCTTCAGCCTGCACGACCCCGCGCTCGCCGGCGTGGTCTTCGAGGTCGTGCAGGGGGACACGCCGATCGAGCAGGCGCTCGCGGCGTGCCGGTCCGCGCCGGCGGCCGGCTAGCCGTCGAAGCTCCCGATCGGCGCGTCCGGCGCGACGCTCGCCCGCGGCGCGGTTGACCGCGCCGTCCGGCGGCCTACCGGAGCCGGCATGACTGTGGGAAGCGCGCATTCGGTCGAACGGACCGTGCACAAGACGAACGAGTGGCTGAAGGACCTGGAGGCGGAGCTGGGCATCGAGGACCGCGACGACTCCTGGCGGGTCCTGCGCGGCTTCCTGCACACGCTGCGCGACCGGCTGACCATCGACGAGGGCGCCCAGCTCGCGGCCCAGTTCCCCCATCTGGTCCGCGGCGTCTTCTACGAGGGGTTCGATCCGGGCCATCAACCGGAGACGTACCGCGACGCCGAGACGTTCTTGACCCGCGTCGCCGGCGAAGCGGCGGTCGAGGATCCGGTGCAGGCGGGCATCGCGGCCGCCGCCTGCATGCGCGTGCTGCGGCGTCACATCACCGCGGGCGAGCTCGACGACGTCCTGTCGCAGCTCCCCCGGGAGATCCGGGACGCGCTCGAGCCGCCGGACCTGTAGTCCGCGCCGCGGGCGCCGCCCGTCCCTCTTACGAGATTCTTCGCCGTCCTTTGGGTCGGGCGAGGGCCGCCGGTGGCTCAATATCGGCGTGCTCATGAAACGGATCTTGGTCGTGCCAGTTGTTGTCGCCGTCTCGCTCGCGGCAGCGTCCTGCGGAGGCAGCTCCGCCAGCAATACCTCGACGGGGAGCGCCGCCGCCACCGGCGCGAGCTCCAACGCCAACGGCGGCAACGGACAGCGGCCAGGACGGCCGCAGCTCACCGCCAGCCAGACCTCGTGCCTCAAGAAGCAGGGCCTGACGACCCTGCCGGGCCAGGGTGGCGGGCGTCCCCCCGGCGGCGGCTTCGGCGGCGGCGGGGGCCAGCCGACCGCTCAGCAGCGCCAGCAGCTGCAGCAGCGCCGGCAGAAGATGATGGCCGCCTTCCAGAAGTGCGGCATCCAGGCGCCGCAGTTCGGCGGCGGCAACGGCCAGGGTCCGGGGCAGCCGCAGAACGGCGGGAGCTCGCAGTGAGTGCGCCGGCGGCGGAACGGCGCCGGCGACTGCTGGCACGGGTCGCCCGGCCCCCGGCTCCGGCCGCACGCCACCGTTCGCGTCCCGGCGCCCTGGCGATCATGCTCGCCGTCGCCGCCGTGGTGGCGGTCGCGGGCGCGGTGGCCGTCGCGACCTCGGGCGTCGACTCGACGGCGGGGGCGGCGACGACGCGCACGGCGACCGTGACCAAGGGCATCGCCGAGTCGATGGTTTCCGGCACGGGCAACCTCGCGCCGTCGAAGCAGCTCGACCTCGACTTCGGCACGTCCGGCAAGGTGACGCACGTCTACGTGAAGGCGGGCGATCACGTGGTCAAGAACCAGCTGCTCGCGCGCCTCGACCGCACGAGCGCGAAGGTCGCTTTGCAGGCGGCGCAGGCGCAGCTCACCGACGCCGAGCAGCAGCTCACCACCGTGCAGGGCAGCTCTTCGACCACGACCACCGCCAGCACCACGTCGCCCGTGACTGCGACCTACGAGACCGTGGCGCTGGTCGCCGACGTGACCCCGACCCCGACGCCGACGCCCGGCGCCACGACTACGCCGGCCCCGACACCGGCCCCAACCCCGCGCGCGACCCCAACCCCGCGCGCGAGCCCGACCCCCCGTGCCACGCCGACCCCCACCTCACAGGGGAAGTCCGGCGGCGGCGCGGGCGGGTCGGGTGGCGCGGCCGGCGGCAGCGGCGCCTCCGGAGGAGGCGGAGCGAGCTCGAGCTCCAGCAGCGGCGGCGCGGGAGGCTCGGCACCGACGAGCGTCGAGTCCGCGCAGGCGGCTGTCGCGACCGCGAAGCTCGCCGTCCAGCAGGCCAAGGACGCCCTCGCGGCGACCGACCTGCGCGCGCCGATGGCCGGCACGGTCGCGTCCGTGACGGGCCAGGTCGGCGATCAGGCCAGCGGCGGTGGGAGCTCGTCCGGGACCACCTCGGGCTCGAGTTCGGGCAGCGGCGGGAGCACGTCCGGCAGCGCCGGCGGCGGCCAGAGCGGCGGCGCCCAGAGCAGCGGCGGCTCGTCCACGTCGTCGACGACGACCGGCAGCTTCGTCACGCTCGTCAAGCTCCACACGCTGACCATGGACGTCGAGCTCTCCGAGTCCGACATCGGCAGCGTCAAGGTCGGCCAGTCCGCGACGGTGACCGTGAACGCACTCCAGGGCCAGGAGATCGCGGCCCACGTCAGCGCGATCGGGGTCCTGCCCACGTCGAGCACCTCGTCGGGCAGCTCGGGCGCGGTGAGCTACCCGGTCACGGTCGTGCTCGACCAGGGCGCGTCGGGCGTGCGGGCCGGGATGAGCGCGACCGCCGACATCGTCACGGGACGGGCCTCGGGCCTGGTCGTGCCCAACCAGGCCGTCCAGGGCGGCATGGTCATGGTCGACCGCAACGGCGCCCGGACGCAGACGCGGGTCCAGACCGGGGTGGTCGGCGCCACGTCGACGCAGATCCTCAGCGGGCTGCAGCAGGGCGACACCGTGGTGGTGACGTCCCCGAGCGCGATCGCCGGCCAGAACGCCACCAGCGCCGCCCAGGGCGCCGCTGGGGCTGCGGGCGCCCGCCCCGGCGGCTTCGGCGGCGGTGGGTTCGCCGCCGGCGGCGGGGGTGGGTTCGGCGGTGGCGGCGGGTTCCGTCCCGGCGGCGGCGGCGGCGCCGCCGGCGGGGGCGGGTTCCGTCCCGGCGGGGCCGGCGGGTGAGCCCGCCCGTCATCGAGGTCACCGACCTCGAGCGCGTCTACTCGCTCGGCCACGACGTGGTCGTGCGCGCGCTGCGCGGCGTGTCGGTGCGGATCGAGCGCGGCGAGTACGTGGCGATCATGGGCAGTTCGGGGAGCGGCAAGAGCACGCTCATGCACATCCTCGGCTGCCTCGACATCCCGACCGCCGGCATCTACCGGCTCGACGGGATCGACGTGCGCGCCTACGACGAGGATGAGCTCTCCGACCTGCGCAACCGCCGGATCGGCTTCGTGTTCCAGAGCTTCAATCTCGTCCCCCGCACATCGGCGGTCGCCAACGTCGAGCTCCCGCTGACGTACGCGGGCCTCTCACGCGCTCGCCGGCGCGCGCTCGCCCGCCAGGCGCTGATCGAGGTCGGGATGGGCGATCGGCTCGACCACCTGCCGTCGGAGATGTCCGGCGGCCAGCAGCAGCGGGCCGCGCTCGCCCGCGCGATCGTGACCAACCCGTCGCTCGTGCTCGCCGACGAGCCGACCGGCAACCTGGACTCCAGATCGACCGAGGACGTGCTCGACCTGTTCGACCGCCTGAGCGACGAGGGCCGCACGATCGTGGTCATCACGCACGAGCGAGAGGTCGCCGACCGCGCGCGCCGGGTGATCCGGATCGGGGACGGGCGGATCCTCGGCGACGAGCGCACCGGCCGCCAGGTGGCGCGCTCGTGAACGCCCGCGAGACGCTGCGGGTCGCGCTCGGCGGCGTGGCCGCCAACAAGCTGCGCTCCTCGCTGACGATCCTCGGGATGACGATCGGCGTCGCCGCGGTCATCGTGCTCGTGGCGGTCGGGAACGGGTCCAAGCAGCAGGTGCAGGCGCAGATCGACGCGCTTGGCAGCAACGTCGTGCTGATCCGCGCCCAGTCCGGCGGGTTCGGTCCCGGCGGCGGAGGCGGGGCGACCGCCACGCTCACGCAGGCCGACGCCAGCGCGCTGGCGAACCCGTTCGACGCGCCCGACGTCGCCCGCGTGGCGCCGGTCGTCGACGCATCCGGGCCGACGCTGGTCAACGGCTCGACCTCCTACGTCCCGGCGACCTTCAGCGGCACGACGCCCGCCTACGCGGTCGCGCGCTCGAACACGATCGCCAGCGGGGCGATGTTCACCAGCAGCGACGTGAAGCACCACCAGCGGGTCGCCGTGGTCGGCACCACCGTGGTCACGAACCTGTTCGGCGGACAGGATCCCGTCGGCCAGTCGATCCGGGTCAACGGCACGGGCTTCCGCGTGATCGGCGTGCTCGCGAGCAAGGGCTCCAACGGCGCGCAGGACCAGGACGACGTCGTGCTGGCTCCGATAACGGCGGTGCAGGACTCGCTGACCGGCTACGGCTCGCTCGGCTCGATCGTCGTGCAGGCCAAGTCGGGCGCCGCGCTCGACGCCGCCCAGGCCGAGGTCCAGACGATCCTCGATCAGCGCCTGCACGTGACGGACCCGGCGAACCCGGGGTTCTCGGTGATCAACCAGGGCAGCGTGCGCCAGGCGTCCAGCGCCAGCACCGACGTGTTCACCACGCTGCTCGGTGCCGTCGCCGCGATCTCGCTGCTCGTCGGCGGGATCGGCGTCATGAACATCATGCTCGTCTCGGTGACCGAGCGGACCCGCGAGATCGGGATCCGCAAGGCGATCGGCGCCCGCCGGTCGGACATCCTCGCGCAGTTCCTCACGGAGGCGGTGCTCGTCTCGATGCTCGGCGGTCTGCTGGGCGTCGCGGTCGGCCTCGTCGTGAGCCGGCTGACGATCGCCGGGGTGCACCCCGTGCTCGCCGTCTACTCGATCGTCCTGGCCTTCGGCGCCTCCGTGCTCGCCGGCCTGTTCTTCGGCACGTACCCCGCGGGCCGTGCCGCCCGCCTACGACCCATCGACGCCCTGCGCTTCGAATGAGCGCCGACCTGGAGCCACCCATGCCACGACCCTTCGCCTCCCCCGAACCGCCCACCCAGGAGCTGGACGAGACGCCCCTCCAGGAGCACCCGGTCCTGCCGCGCCCGCGGCGCCGGCTGGTCACGCGCGGGACCGTCGCCACCAGCGTCGTCATCCTGCTCGCGCTCGGCTTCATCGGCGGCGTGCTCGTGCAGCGCGGCCAGCAGCCGGCCGCCGCGGCCGCCGGCGCCGGACCACAGGCGGCGGCCGGAGCGCCGGCGGGCTTCGCCGGGCGGACGGGCCAGGGCGCCCCCGGGGCCGGGGCCGGGACCGCCGACGGTGGCGGCCCCGCGCCGGTGGCCGGCAAGGTCTCGAGCGTCGACGGCAGCACGCTCT
>JAXDHL010000204.1:0-6322 GCA_034664525.1 Solirubrobacteraceae bacterium | reverse complement strand
AGCCGGCGTCGTCATCGGGTCCCGGCCAGCGGGCCGCCTGCTCCCACGCCTCGCCGATCCGCCGCAGCAGGAGCTCGCGGTCCTCCCCGCCGGCGCGGCAGATCCGTCGCGCCCAGGCCTCGGCGTGGACCTTGTGCGAGCCCTCCTCCTGGAGGATCTTGCGCGCGCGCTGCGCCAGCGGCTCGATCGAGCTCTGGCGGGCGCTCGCCGCCCAGGTGGTGAGGATGCCGTCGACGACGAGGTTGGCGGCGATCATCGCGGCCCAGTCCGGCAGCTCGTGGGTGAGCATCGGGAGCGCGTTGGACGTGTCCAGGCCGTCGTCGGCGCGCGCGTGGCCGAGCTTGTCGAGCACCGGGTAGGTGGCGCGGGCGTGGCCGAGCTCGTCCTGTGCCATGGCGGCGGCGGCCACGGCCGCCTCCACCGTGGGAGCGCTCACCGCCCACTCGCCGTAGCGGCGCCCGAGCGCGCCCTTGTTGTCGGCGTAGGAGCCCACCAGCGCCACCATCGCGGCAGTCGCGGCGTCGACGCCGCTGCTCATGCGGAGATCGCCTCCCGGATCGAGGAGCGCGGCACGATGATCATCTGGATCCACGGCTGCTCGTCGTAGACCGCGCGCGCGGACACCAGCGCCAGGTCCTCGTCCGGCTCGGTGATCGTGCCGACGTGGTGCAGCGGCTCCTCGTAGGCCTGGCGGGCGAACACCTCCCAGATCGCGTCGTCGCGCGTCACGCCACGATCCCCAGTTTCCGCATCGTCGCGCGCGCGTCATCGCGGATGCGGCTCTTGGTCCACAGCGGATCCCAGACGACCTCGATGTCCACGGCGTCCACCTCGGGATCGGCGAGGCAGGCCTCCCGGATGTCGTCCTCGATCAACTCCATCGCCGGGCAGCCCATCGCGGTGTAGGTGATCCGCAGGCCGGCGGTGCGCGTGTCCGGCTCGTACGCGACGGAGACGATCAGGCCCATCCCGACGACCGAGATCGGGATCTCCGGGTCCTCGACCTCGCGCAGCGCGCGCCACAGCCGGGCCTCGACCCGCCCGGTCATGCGCTCCTCCGAAAGCTCGTCGTGCGGTAGCCGCGCTGCAGCTTCTCCACGTAGGCGTCGTTCATCGGTCCGCGCGCCTTCCAGCGCGGCAGCACCGCGTCCCAGCCGATCGCGCCCTCCTCGAGCAGCCAGCGCTTGGCCTGGGCGTCGAAGGCGACCGGGAACGGGCAGTCGATGACGTAGCGGCCGGCGTCCGCGTCGTGGTGGGCCGGCGCGGCGATGCCGATCTCCTCCAGGAACGGGACGACCGCGGCCATCCACGCCTGGCGCAGCTCGTCGTTGGACTTGCCCTTGAAGCCGTACTCGAGTTGGATGCCGTGGCGCTTGCGGTCGTCGGGGAGCCCGAACCACTCGAGCGTGAGGATGAACATCCAGTCCACCGCGGCCTGGACCTCGGCCTTGCCCGCCGGATCCTTGACGAGCTTCTTCAGCCAGGTGCGGCCGTGGCGCAAGTGGAAGGTCTCCTCCTTGTCGACCTTCGCCAGCGCGCGCTTCCACGGGCCGAACGTGCTCGACGCGTGCACGTCGGACAGCAGCACGTAGCCGGCCTGGTCGTAGAGCGCGTTCGCGCACACGAGCTCCGTCCACGAGTCGAGCGCCACGTCGAACGCGTACGGGTACTTGAACTCCGCAGCCGGCCGCTCGTAGATCAGCCAGTCCATGTCGACGCCGAGGTCGCCGAGCAGGCGGTAGCCGATGTGGGCATGCGCGAGCTCGTCCTGCACGATCGACATCGCCGAGCCGAAGTTGTTCAGCGCCGGCGCGTGCTGGGCGGCCCGCAGGTACGCGGGGGCGCTCACGAACTCGGTGTCGGCGGACACGGTGAGGATCCGCCGGATGCCCTGCAGGTACTCCGGCGACATGTGCTGCAGCCCCTCGACGAGCTTGCCCGACCTCAGGTGCTCGCGCACCTCGTCCTCCGTGCGCGGGGCGAGGTCCTCGATCGGTGTGGCGACCACGGGCTGCCTTTCCACGTGTGACACTTGACTTACGGGCGACACGGTATAGTCTTTCTCGGGTGAGGTCAAGCACGCCCGCGGCCCACTGATGGCGACGATCGTCGAGGTCAACGGCCTCACGCCCACGATCGGCGAGGACGTGTGGCTGGCGCCGACGGCCGTGCTGATCGGCGACGTCCGGCTCGGCGACCGCGCGAACGTGTGGTTCGGCGCCGTCTTGCGCGCCGACTACGCCCACATCGAGATCGGGGCCGGCTGCTCGGTGCAGGACAACAGCGTCATCCACTGTGCCGAGGACCTGCCGACCATCGTCGGCGAGGACGTGCTGATCGGCCACGGCGCGCTGCTCGAAGGCTGCGTCGTCGAGGCCCACGCGCTGATCGGCATGGGCGCGATCGTGCTGCAGCGCGCCCACGTCGGGGCGCGCGCCATGGTCGCGGCCGGCGCCGTCGTCGGCGAGGGCACCCGGGTGGCGGGCGAGATGCTGGCCGCCGGGGTTCCGGCACGCGAGAAGAAGCAGCTGTCGGGCTCCGCGCTGCGGTGGACCGACACCGCGGTGGACCGCTACCAGGGGCTCCGCCACCAGTACCTGACAACCAGCCGGGAGGTCTGAACCGCAATGCCCGAGATGCTGATCGGGGGCGAGTGGCTCGCCGCCAGCGCGAAGCAGGAGATCGAGGTGGTCAACCCGGCGACCGAGGAGCCCGTCGCCAGCGTGCCGGCCGCCTCCGCGGACGACGTCGAGCTCGCCGTCGCGACCGCCAAGCGGGCGTTCGGCGAGTGGTCGCGCACCGACGTCGAGCATCGCGCGGCGATCCTGGCCACGGCCGCCGACCTGATCGCCGAGCACGCGAAGGCGCTCGCGCAGACGCTGACCGCCGAACAGGGCAAGCCGGTCGCGGAGGCGATCGGCGAGGTCAACCACCTCGCGCACGGCGTGCGCTTCTACGCCGAGGCGGCCACCAAGGTGCGCGGCGCCTACCAGGATCTGCCGTCCACGCTGGGGCGCTCCTACGGCATGGTGATCCGGCGGCCGATGGGCGTCTGCGCGGCGATCACGCCGTACAACTTCCCGCTCACGCTGCTGGGGACGAAGGTCGCACCCGCGCTCGCGGCCGGCAACACCGTCGTGGCCAAGCCGGCGGCGACGACGCCGCTGGCAACGCTCGAGGTCGCTCGGCTGTTCGCCGAGGCCGGCGTGCCGGACGGCGTGCTCAACGTCGTCACCGGCCGCGGATCGGAGATCGGCGACGTGCTGGTCTCCCACCCGGACGTGCGCCGGGTGGCGTTCACGGGCTCGACGGCGGTCGGGCGCCACGTCGCCGCCCTGGCGGCCGCCGGCCTCAAGCGGCTGTCGCTCGAGCTCGGCGGGTCGGACCCGGTGATCGTCTGCCCGGACGCCGACGTCGACGCGGCCGTCAAGGCGGTCATCATCGGCCGCTACTGGAACGCCGGCCAGGCGTGCCTCGGCTGCAAGCGGGTGTTCGTGCACGACGACGTGTACGACCAGTTCGTGTCGGCGCTGGTCGACCGCGTCGGCCGCTACGAGCCCGGCGACGGCACGATCAAGGCCGAGAAGCCGCGGCTGCGCATGGGGCCGATCCACACGCGCGCCGGGCGCGACGAGCTGCTCGCGCAGTTGGAGGACGGGGCGGCCAAGGGCGGCGACGTCCTGATCGGCGGCGGCACCGGCGGCCACGACAAGGGCTTCTTCTTCGAGCCCGCCGTGGTCGCGGAGCCCGCCGCGGACTCGCGGCTGATGACGGAGGAGGTGTTCGGCCCGGTGCTGCCGGTGTTCCGCTACCGCGACTTCGACGACGCGATCCGGCGCGCCAACGACACCCCGTACGGGCTCGGGTCGTCGATCTGGACGCACGACGCCCGCCTCATCCACCGCGCCGCACAGGAGATCGACTCCGGCATGACCTGGGTGAACCAGATTCACTACGGCTACGACGAGCTGCCGTTCGGCGGCGTCAAGGCCTCCGGCTTCGGCAAGGAGCACGGCATCGAGGCGCTCGACTCCTACGTCGAGCTGAAGTCGGTCGTCGTCGGCGGGCTGTCATGAGCGTCGCGTTCATCACGCTCGACAACCCGCCGGCGAACTCCTACGACCTGACGGTCATGCAGGCGTTCTCGGCCGACGTCGACGCGGCGATCGGCTCCGGAGCCCGGGTCGTCGTCGTGCGCTCCGCCAGCGAGAAGTTCTTCTCGGCGGGTGCGGACGTCAAGAAGTTCCTGGACGGCGACGTCGAGGCGAACATGGAGATGATCAGGACCTCGCAGGCCGCGTTCAAGCGGATGGCGGCGGCGGAGCAGGTGTTCATCGCGCACATCGCCGGGCACGCGCTGGGCGGCGGGCTCGAGATCGCGCTGGCCTGCGACATCCGGCTGGCGACGGCCGGCGGCTACAAGCTCGGGACGCCGGAGGTCACGCTCGGGCTCCTGCCGGGCAACGGCGGCACCCAGCGGCTGACACGCCTCGTCGGCCCGTCGCGGGCGATCGAGCTGCTGCTCACCGGTCGCACCTTCGGGGTCGAGGAGGCGCAGGCGATGGGCCTGCTCGCCGCGGTGTTCGAGGCCGGCGAGGCGGAGGCGGAGGTGCGCGGGTACGCCGAGCGGCTGGCGCTCGGGCCGGCGCTGGCGGTCGCCGCCATCAAGCGCTGCGTGCACGAGGGCGGCCAGCTGCCGCTCGACGACGGCCTCGCGCTCGAGGCCGAGCTGATCGAGCGGCTGTTCCGCTCCAAGGACGCGACCGAGGGCCTGACCGCGTTCGTCGAGAAGCGCAGCGCCGAGTTCGTCGGAGCATGAGCAACGTCACCCACAAGCAGGAGCTTGCGACGGCTGGCGGGCGAAACCGCGTTTCCTCTGCCGGCGCCTTCGTCGACGGCGCTGAGCATCACAACTCGGGCGATCCGCTGCCCGTCACGAACCCCGCGGACGGCCAGGTGTTCGCCGAGGTGGCCGGCGGGACCGCCGCGGACGTCGACGCCGCCGTGCAGTCGGCGCGACGCGCATTCGGCGACTGGTCGGCGCTCGCGGTCTCCAAGCGCGGCGAGCTGCTCGGCCGGGCGGCGCATCACGTCGAGCAGCACCTCGAGGAGCTGATCCCGCTGCTCACGCGCGAGCAGGGCAAGACGCTCCGCGACGCGCGCATCGAGCTGACGAAGGCGATCGACACGCTGCGGCACTACGCCGGCCTGTCGAAGGCGCTGCGCGGCGCGCACACGCCGAACCTCGACCCCGGCGTCGACGGGTACGTGCTGCGGCGCCCGCTCGGCGTGGTCGGCGCGATCGTGCCGTGGAACTTCCCCACCACGCTGCTGTCCAACAAGCTCGCTCCGGCGCTCGTGACCGGCAACACCGTCGTCGCCAAGCCGGCGGGCACGACGCCCCTGACGACGCTGCGCTTCGCCGAGCTGCTGCACGAAGGCGGCCTGCCGGCCGGCGTGTTCAACGTCGTGACCGGCAGCGGATCGATTGCGGGCAGCGCGCTCGCCACCCATCCCGGCGTGCGCAAGATCGCGTTCACCGGATCGACGCCGGTCGGCGAGCAGATCATGGCCCTGTGCGCGAGGGGCACGAAGCGGGTGACGCTCGAGCTCGGCGGCTCGGATCCGATGATCATCTGCGACGACGCCGATCTCGCCGCCGCCGCGAGCGCCGCCAGCATGGGCCGCTTCTACAACTGCGGCCAGGCGTGCCTGGCGATCAAGCGCGTGTACGTGTTCGCGTCGGTCGCCGACGAGCTGATGGAGGCGATTACCGCGAAGGCCAAGCGGCTGAAGGTCGGTCCGGGCGACGCCCCGGGCTCGCAGATGGGCCCGCTGCACACCGCCGCCCAGCGCGACGAGGTCGCCGGCCAGGTCGAGCGCTCGCTCGCCGGGGGCGGGACGCTCGCCGCCGGCGGCTCGCCGCCGGACGGCCCCGAGCTCGCCGGCGGCTTCTTCTACGCGCCGACGGTCGTGATCGATCCGCCGCACGACTCGCCGATGGCGACCGAGGAGGTCTTCGGGCCGGCGCTGCCGATCTGGCGCGTGAGGGACTTCGACGAGGCGATCGAGCGCGCCAACGCCTCGGCGTTCGGGCTCGGCTCCTCGGTCTGGACGCGCGACCTGCACCGCGCCCGCCAGGCGGCCGAGCGCATCGAGGCCGGCTACACGTGGGTCAACTCGCGCACGAAGGTCTACGACGAGCTGCCGTTCGGGGGCTGGAAGTCCAGCGGGTACGGCAAGGAGCACGGCGTGGAGGCGTTCGACTTCTACACCGAGACGAAGTCGGTCGTGCTGCGCAGCGGGCCGGCATGACCGCTTC
>JAXDHL010000203.1:0-2818 GCA_034664525.1 Solirubrobacteraceae bacterium | reverse complement strand
TCGACCTGTACTCGGACTTCACCGCGATGCACGCGCAGCTCGGCGCGCACGTCGAGGTGCTCGAGATCGACGACCTCGGCACGCGCGTCGCGGCCGCGACCGGCGCCGCGGTCGCCGCCAAGGCCCGCGAGATCCGGGACGTGTTCGCGTTCGCCGACCCGTCGGCGGATCCGCTCGCCGGTCCCGTCACGGACGAGCAGCTCGACTGGTCCGCGCGGGTCGCCGTCGGGCTCGACACGCTGGCCCACGACTTCGAGCTGGACGCGCTGAGCTACTACTACCGCGGCGCGGACGGCAACGAGGCCGAGCGCCTCGGCGCGGGCGTGATCGTCGGCAACTCGCTGCTCACCGCGCGCGGGATCGTCACGTCCGGCGAGGGCGACCTGAAGACCAGCGTCGCCCAGCTCATCCTCGACCGGCTCGGCGCCGGCGGGTCGTTCACCGAGTTCTACGCGCTCGACTTCGCGCACGACTTCGTCCTGATGGGTCATGACGGGCCGGGGCACATCGCGATCGCGCAGGAGCGGCCGACGCTGCGCTCGCTGAATCTGTTCCACGGCAAGCGCGGCGCGGGGCTCAGCGTCGAGTTCAAGGTCCGTTACGGGCCGGTCACGATCGTCGGCTGCACACAGACCGCCGAGGGGCGGCTGAAGCTGCTCGTCGCCGAGGGCGAGTCGATCCCGGGTGAGACGTTCCGGATCGGCAACACCAACAGCCGCCTGCGGTTCGCGCTGCCGCCGGCGGAGCTCTTCGAGCGCTGGTGCGGGCACGGCCCGACCCACCACGTCGCGCTCGGCATCGGCCACGTCGCTCGCGAGGTGCGCAACGTCGCCCGCCTGCTCGGCCTCGACTACGCGGAGGTCGCGTCATGAGCACGCTCCTGGATCGCTTCACCGAGCCGCCGCGGGAGTTCTCGCCGGTCCCGCTGTGGTGGTGGAGCGGCGACACGGTGACGGCCGAGCGGCTGCGCCGGCAGCTCGAGCGCCTCGCGGCGGGCGGCGTCTTCAACGTCGTGGTGATGAACGTCGCGCCGACGAGCCCGCTCTACGGCAAGGACGCCGACGACCCGCCGTTCATGTCGCAGGCGTGGTGGGCGCTGTTCGAGGGCGTCTGCCGCGACGCCTCCGAGCTCGGCGTCCGCCTCTGGTTCTACGACCAGATCGGCTTCTCCGGCGCGAACTTCCAGGGCCAGGTCGTCCAGCGCCACCCCGAGCACGCGGGCCGCTGGCTGGAGCGTGTCGACGCGGCCTGCGGATGCCCCGCGGGCGGGGCACCGATCGCGACGCTCGACGGCACGCTCTACTACGCCGTCGAGCGCGGCTTCGACTACTACTCGGCGCGCGCCTGCGAGCGGCTGTTCGACATGGTCCACGGCCGCTTCGAGGCGCGCGTCGGGGAGCACTTCGGCTCGGTCATCGCCGGCTCGTTCCAGGACGAGCTTCCCAACCTGCCGACCTGGGGGCCGGACTTCGCCGCGCGCTTCGAGGCCGCCGCCGGCTATGACCCGATCCCCCATCTGGCGGCGCTGGGGGAGGACCGCGGCGCGGCGGGCGAGCGCTTCCGCGGCGACTATCACCGGCTCCGCGGCGCGTTCGCGGAGGCGTCCTTCTTCAAGCCGCTGCACGAGTGGCACGAGCGCCACGGGCTGCTGTGCGGCGTCGACCAGCAGTACGGCGCGCGCGAGGGCCGGCCGCTCGACGCCACGTACATCTACGGCGACTACCTGCGCACGCACCGCTGGTTCAGCGTCCCCGGCTCCGACCACCACGGCGACGCGAAGATCCACTCCTCGCTCGCCCACCACTACGACCGCCCGCGCGTCTGGATCGAGGCGTTCCACACCTCGGGCTGGGGCGGCACGCTGGAGGAGACCTTCGACTGGCTGCTGCCGTGGCTCGGCGCCGGGGCGAACCTCTACAACCCGCACGCGACGTACTACTCGACGCGCTCGGGCTGGTGGGAGTGGGCGCCGCCGGCCACCGATTGGCGCCAGCCCTACTGGCGCCACTACGAGCACTTCGCGCGCGCCGTCGCGCGCCTGTGCGCGCTGCTGACCTGGGGCCGCCACTCGTGCGACGTCGCCGTCCTGTACCCCGCCGCCACGGCGCGTGCCGCGCTGCGGCTGAACGGGGTGGGGGAGGCGGGGGAGCGCGCCGACCGGATCTACATGGACCTGGTCGGGCGGATGAAGTGGTTCGGGGTGCGACCCGGCGTGCTCAACCGCCTCGCGCTCGACTTCGACGTGCTCGACGACGACACGGTCGCGGGCGCGACGGTCGACGCGGGCGAGCTCAGGACCCGCGACGAGTCCTACTCGGTGGTCGTGCTGCCCGGCTGCGAGGCGCTCGAGGCGGAGACGGCGCGGCGGCTGGTGGAGTTCGTCGACGCCGGCGGGACGCTCGTCGCCGTCGGCCCCGTCCCGGCGCACGCGGAGCTGCGGGCGCGCCTGGACTCCGGCGCCGCGCAGCGCGTCGCCGATCCGGAGTCGCTGGGCGACGCGCTCGGCGGGCTCGCGGCCGAGGTGCGCGCGCCGGTCCCGACGCTCCTGCGCCGCGACGGCGACGCCGCCGTGCTGTTCGGTCCCGCGGTCTACCCGCGGGCCACCGAGATCGACATCTCCGGCGCCGATCCCGACGACTGGCACGCGTGGGTCGAGGACGTCTCCTACCGCATCGATCCCGCCGGCAACGCGCGCTCGATGGAGCTCGAGATCTCGGGCGTGTCCGGCGCGCCCGAGCTGTGGGAGCCGTTCTCGGGCGCCCGCCGCCGCGTCGAGTACGAGCCGGTCGCGGACGGCGTGCGCGTGCGCGTCCCGTTC
>JAXDHL010000202.1:0-7527 GCA_034664525.1 Solirubrobacteraceae bacterium | reverse complement strand
GCTCGACGGCGTCGCTCTGCGCGTGCGCGCGCTCCAGCTCGGCGACGACCTCCGCACTGCGGCCGCTGCGCGAGAGGTAGCGCGTGAGCCGGCCCGCGAGGACGGCGTGCAGCGCCGGCTCGTGCTCGCGGGCCCAGGCGAGGGCCGGCCGCGTCTCGGCGTCGACGGCGAGCAGGCGGCGGCGGGTGGCGGGCGTGACGCCCGCGGTGAACCAGCGGTTCGGCTCCGCGACCGCCGCGACGTGGGCGGCATGGGCTCGGCGAACCGCGTCCTCCTCGCCCGCCTCGGCGAGCTTGCCGAGCGCGAACGTCCGTGCCGCCTGGGGGAGGTCGAAGCGCAGGCCGAGCTCCGGGTGCTCGTTGCGGCGCGCGAACGACGCCTCGAGCAGGCCGTCGAGGGCCTCGACCGCATCGACCGCGGGCGGGACCGCCGCGAGCGCCTCGACCGCCTCCAGCGGCACCGGCCCGGCGAACGTGGCCATCCGGCGCAGGAGGATCCGCTCCTCGGGCAGCAGCAGGTCGTGGGTCCACTCGAGGGTCGCGACCAGGCTGCGCTGCCGCGCGGGCGGCTCGCGGTCGCGCGCACTGCGCGACAGCACCGTCAGCGACGAGTGCAGCCGCTCGAGTATGGCGGCGGGGGAGAGGACGCCGGCGCGGGCGGCGGCGAGCTCGATCGCCAGCGGCATCCCGTCGAGCCAGCGGCAGAGCTCCGGTACCCCGTCGGACGCCAGGTCGGGCGCGACCGCCCGCGCGCGGTCGAGGAACATCTCGACCGCAGCCTCCGGGGCGAGCGGGGCGAGCCGCACCACGTGCTCGCCGGCGACCCGCAGCGGCAGCCGGCTCGTCGCGAGGATCCGCAGCGCGGGCGCCTGGTCAACGAGGTCGCCCAGCGCCGGCCCGGCGTCCAGCAGCTGCTCGAGGTTGTCGAGGATCAGCAGCGTCGGCCGGTCGTAGAGGCGCGCCTGCAGGGCGGCCGGGTCGGCTGCCACCCCGATGGTCGCGGCGATCGCCGGCAGGACCGCGTCCGGGTCCTGCTCCTCGGCGAGCGGGACGAGCCAGACGCCGCCCACGTGGGCCGACAGCAGCGCCTCGCCTGCCGCGGTCGCGAGGCTCGTCTTGCCCGTGCCTCCCGGCCCGGCGAGCGTCAGCAGCCGCTCGTCGCGCTCCGTGAACGCGGCGACGAGGTGCTGGAGGTCGTGCTCGCGGCCGACGAGCCGCCGCTGCCGCGCCGGCAGGTTCGTCGGACGCACCGGCTCCGTGCGCAGCGGCGGGAACGCATCCAGCCCGCGGTCGTCGTGGCGCAGCAGGAAGAGCTGCTCCGGGGCCGGGAAGCCGTTGAGGCGGTGCAGCCCGGCGTCCTCGAACGCGAAGCGCTCACCGAGCTCCTCGCGCACGGTCCGGCTGACGAGGACCTGCCCGCCGTGCGCGGCGGCCTGCACCCGGGCCGCGAGGTGGATGTCGATGCCGGTCCAGCCGTGCTCGTCGGGGCTGACCGTGCCGGCGTGCACCCCCATCCGGACCCGCAGCTCGCCGACGTCCTCCGGCCACGACCGGGCGTGAAGCGCCTGCTGCGCCTCGACCGCCGCGCGGGCCGCGGCTTCGGTCGTCTCGAAGAGTGCGAAGAAGGAGTCGCCGGCGGTGCCGTCCACCTGGCCGCCGTGGCGCGCGATCGCTTCGCCGACCGCCGCGTGGTGCAGCGTGCGGACCGCCGGCCAGCGCGCGCCCAGCCGGCGCGCGAGGGCGGTCGAGCCCTCGATGTCCGTGAAGAGCAGCGCGAGGCGACGGTCGGCCACGGCGGGAGACTAAACGCGAATCGACCATCTAGAGT
Source organism: Solirubrobacteraceae bacterium (assembly GCA_034664525.1). GTDB lineage: Bacteria > Actinomycetota > Thermoleophilia > Solirubrobacterales > Solirubrobacteraceae > DATLGB01. The sequence continues at coordinate 5,700 of JAXDHL010000202.1, read as the reverse complement.
CGCTTCGCGATGACGCTCGAGCGCCTGGACATCGACCCGTACTACAACGATCCCGGCCGCTGGGCGCACAGTCTGCGCAACCTCGCCGAGGTCATGGTCCCGTGTCTCGACGCGGCCGGCGCGCGCTCGGTGATGGAGGTCGGCGCCTACGCGGGCGACCTCACCGAGGTGCTGGCCGACTGGGCCCGCCTGACCGGCGCGAAGGTGTGGGCGATCGACCCGGCCCCGCAGCCGCGGCTGGTCGAGCTCGCCGAGCAGCGTTCCGAGCTCGGGCTGATCCGCGAGACCAGCCTCGCCGCGCTCCCCACCGCGCCGGTCGCGGACGCCGTGGTGATCGACGGCGACCACAACCACTTCACGGTCTCCGAGGAGCTGCGGCTGGTCGCGCAGGCCGCCGGCGACACGCTCCCGCTGCTGCTCTTCCACGACGTCTGCTGGCCGCACGGGCGCCGCGACGACTACTACGACGCCTCGCAGATCCCGGCCGACCGCCGGCAGCCGGTCCACGAGGGCGGCGGCCTGTTCCCCGGTGAGCCCGGCCTGCGCCGCGGAGGTCTCCCGTACCGCGGCCCGGCCGCGCGCGAGGGCGGCCCGCGCAACGGCGTCCTCACCGCCGTCGAGGACTTCGTGCACGCCCGCGACGGCCTGCAGCTGGCGATCGTGCCCGCCTTCTTCGGGCTCGGCGTGGTGTGGGATCGCAGCGCGCCGTATGCCGACGCGCTGTCCGAGGTGCTCGCGCCGTGGGACCGCAACCCGCTGCTCGCCCGCCTCGAGGAGAACCGCGTCTTCCACCTCGCGTCCGCGCACGTGAACCTGACCGAGATGGCGCTCGCCCGGCAGAAGGCGGCGCGCCAGGAGGCCGTCCTGCGGCGCCTCCTGGAGTCGAGCGCGTTCGGCGTCGCCGAGAAGCTGTCGCGGCTGCGCAAGCGGGCCGGCATCGGCGCCGCGCATCCGGTGCTGTCCAAGGACGAGATCCGCCGCGCGCTCGACGGGTCCTGACGTGCACGAGACCCCGGCCGACCTCGCCGCGATGCAGGAGCTGCTCGATCGCAGCTACGCCCAGGCCGGGCCGCACCTGCGCCGGATCACCACGCCGGAGCGGCGACTGGATGCCGGGCAGGTCGCCGAACGGCTGACCGGGATGTGCCTGCTGGCGCTCGCGACCGTCACCGCCGACGGGCGGCCGATCGTCGGCCCGGTGGACGGCATCTTCCTGCGCGGCGCGTTCCACTTCGGGTCGTCGCCCGACTCCGTGCGCTTCCGCCACATCGCGGCGCGGCCGCAGGTGAGCGCGACCCATCTTCCCGGCGAGGAGCTGTCCGTCACCGTCCACGGCCGCGCCAGCGCCGTCGACGTCCGCAGCGAGGCCGGCGCCGAGTTGCGGCGCACGCTGCTGGAGATCTACGTCCCGCGCTACGGGCCGGAGTGGGAGACCTTCCTCGATTCCGGGCCGGTGTACGCGCGCATCGACGCCGACCGGATGTTCACCTTCCACATGCCGCCGGGCGCCGGCGGCGGCTGATGCCGGCGGACTACGTCGGCGGCGCCTGAGCGCCCGCCCGGCGACGCACGAACTGCACGGCCATGACGACCGCCACGATGCCGAGGGTGACCCAGAGCGAGTACCGCCCGATCGCGTCGGTGACGTCGACCGCCCCCTGCCCGAGCTCGTAGCCGAGCGTGGCCAGCAGGCCGGTCCACAGCAGGGTGCCGAGCACGTCGAGCGCGAGGAAGGCCGCCAGCCCCATGCCGCCGTCGCCGACCGCCGCGTACACGAGCGGCGAGGGAATCGGGAGCACGTCGGCGAGCACCACGGCCAGCGGCCCGAAGCGGCGCTCGAACCAGTGCACGCGCGCGAGGCGGCGCTTGGCGCGCTCGTCGTCGCGGCCGAGCAGCCAGAAGAACACGCGGTCCCCCCAGCGCCTGCCGGCCCACCAGAACAGCCAGTCGAACATCATCACGCTGGGCACGCCCAGCAGCACCGCGAGCGCGAACGACGTCTGCCCGACGCTCGCGCGGGCGCCCATGTTGACGATCGCCGCCGGTGAGCCGCGCACGAACTCCAGCAGCGCGGGATGCGACGAGCCGAGCAGCGGGAACAGCGGCAGCAGCAGGATGCCGTACAGCCCGGCGATCGCAAGGCCGGCGACGATGATGCGGTCGGCGCGCTGCATCGGCCCGTCCCACGGGGTCGGGAGGCCGCGTCGCCGGTTGCCGCTCGTCCGCCGGTCGGGCGATTCCATGTCACCGACCGTAGGGCGGTGGTCAGCTGCGGCGGCGAGCACGCAGGCGGCGGCGCAGGTGGTTCGCGCGGCGCAGCGGCTCGGTGAGCCGCCAGCCGATCGACGTCTCCATGACCTCGACCTCGGCCCGGAACTGGCGCTCGCGGGCGTCGTACTGGAGCTGCTTGGACACCGCCGCGGCGCGTGATGCCTCGGCCTCGGCCTCGGCGCGGCGGGCGCGGGCTTCCCAGGAGCCGCCGGCCACGCCCATCCCGGGCATCCGGTCCTGCCACTTTCGGGCGAGCCGCTGGTGGGCCTCGACCCAGCCCTCCGGGTCGGACACGAGGTCGAGCGAGTGGTGGTGGATCGCGTGGGCGTCGAAGGTGACCACGCGCCGGCCCGCCTCGCGGACCTGCAGGCAGAAGTCGACGTCGTAGCCGTGCAGGCGGCCGAGCGTCTCGTCGAAGCGCAGCGTGCGGACCGCCCACGGCGACAGCACCATCAGGAACCCGTCGACGACGTCGACCTCGCCGGTGCGCGCGAACGGCGGCGCGGTTCCGGTGTCCCACGAGAACCCCGGCAGCTCGCCGCCGCCGAGCTCGCCGTAGCGGTGCACGAACGACGCCCAGGACACCGAGCCCTCCCACCACGCCAGCGACCGCACGCCGCTGGCGCCGATCAGCCCGGCGGCGCCGACCTCGGGGTCGGCGAGGACCGCGCGGACCTTCGCGCAGAACGCGCGGTCGACTATCTCCGCGTCCTGGTGGACGAGCACCAACGCCTCGAGCCCGTCGCCGAGCGCGGCAGCGCGGTCGAGCAGCACGTTGTAGGAGCGGAAGATCGAGCTCGTGGCGCGGATGGCCAGGATCTCCGAGTCCGGCTCGGCGGCGGCCGCGATGCCGCGACCGGCGTGCGCGTCGTAGATCTCGGGCGCCGTGATGGCGCACCCGAAGGCGATCACGGGCGGCGCCGGGACCGGCGCAGCGCGTTCGCCTTGCGCAGCGGCGCGGTCAGCCGCCAGCTCAGGCTCTCCGTCGTGACCGCGAGGTCACGCTCGATCTGCTGCAGCCGCGCGTCCGCGTGCATCATCGCCGCGACGGCCTCGGTACGCGCGAGCGAGGCCTCGGCCTCGGCGCGGCGGGCACGGGCCTTCCAGTCGCCGTCGGGCTCGGTGACGCCCGGCATCCGGCCCGCCCACTTCTCCGCCAGCCGCTCGTGGGCTGCCAGCCACGTCTCGGGATTGCTGACGAGGTCGAGCGAGTGGTGGTGGATCACCCGGAAGTCGGCGGTGACGACCTTGCGGCCCGCCTCGCGCACCGACAGGCAGAAGTCGAAGTCGTAGCCGTGCAGCTGGCCGAGCGACTCGTCGAAGCGCACGTTGCGCACGACCCACGGGGAGAGCACGAGCACGAAGCCGTCGACGGTGTCGACCTCGCCGGTCTTCGCGAACGCCGGCAGGTCGGCGGTGTCCCAGGTCAGCGCCGGCTGCTCGCCGCCGCCGAGCTCGCTGTAGCGGTGGGTGAACGACGCCCAGGTGACCGAGCCCTCCCACCAGGCGATCGTGCGCACGCCGACCGCGCCGACGACGCCGATCACGCCGACGTCGGGGTCCGCGGCCAGTGTCCGGCGGATCGTCGCGCAGGCGTCCGGCGAGGCGATCTCGGCGTCCTGGTGCAGCAGCACGAGCGCCTCGAGGTCCTCGAGCTGCGCGGCCTGGTCGAGGATCAGGTTGTAGGAGCGGAAGATCGATCCCGCCGAGGCGGTGGCGAGCACCACCGAGTCCGGCTCGCGCGCCAGCTCGATGCCGGGCTCGGCCGCCTTGCGGTACATCTCGCCGTCGGTGATCGAGGCGGCGAACGCGATCACCGGCCGAACCACCTCCGCCTTCCCCGCGGCGGACGGGCCGCGAGCTGCTCGCCCAGCGCGAGCTCCTCGGCGGTCGGGACGTGCACCGGCTCGCCGGCCGGCCGCGCCGCGACGGGCGTCGACGCGATCGGGCCGGCGTCGATCGGGTCCGAGGACGTGCGCCGCCAGCGCCAGCACGTGAAGTCGACCTGCTCGAGCGGCTCGGAGATCCCGTGCTCGGCACGGAACTCGTCGACCGCCCGCCGGCAGCCCTCGAACGACCCGTAGTCGTCGATCAGCAGATAGCCGCCGGCGGCGAGCCCGGGGTAGAGCGCGCGCAGCGCGAGCCGCGTCGGCTCGTAGGTGTCGGCATCCAGACGCACGAGCGCCCACGACCGTCCGGCGAGGCCCGCCATCGTCGTCTCGAAGAACCCGGGCACGAACGTGACCCCGCGATCGAGGCCCAGCCGCGCGAACGCCTCGCGGACCTCGTCGAGCGGCGCGACCAGGAAGTCGTGCGCGACGGAGGCGTCGGCGTCGCCGGACGGGAAACCCGCGAAGGAGTCCGCCACGACGAGCTCGCGGCCGTCGCCCAGCGCGTCCAGCGTCGCCCGGATCAGCAGCGACGCGCCGCCGCGCCACGCACCCGCCTCGATCACATCGCCGGGCACGCCGTCCGCGACGATCCGCTCGACGCAGGCCTGCAGGTCCTCCAGGCGCCGGAGGCCGACCATCGTCAGCCCGTGCAGCGGCCAGTCCATGCCCGCCGCCCGCAGCCGGCGCCCGTCGCCGCGCAGCTCGCGCGCCATCACGCCGCCGTCGGGCAGCGCGCCGACCGACGTGGTCGCCACGCCCGCAAGGTCGGTCACCACCAGCCGCAGGAGGTCCAGGTACGCCCGCCGCAGGGCGTCCACGCCGGGCCCGGGGCCGGCGGCCCGCAGCTCGGGCGCCGCCGCCAGCGAGGCGTGCGCGTCCTCGACCATCAGGCCTTCCGGGCCGGCCGCTCCAGCGCGAGCTCGGCGGCCCGCCGGTAGTCGCCGCGCGTGAGGTGGGCCTCGAGGAACACGTAGAGCACGATGAACAGGTACCGGCTGCCCATCTCGGTGAGCTGGAGCTTCGACGTGCCGGCCGCCCGGTTGGTCCACGAGGTCGGCACGATCGCATAGCTGAACCCGCGCGTGATCGCCTTCAGCGGCATCTCGACGGTCAGGTTGAAATGCGGCGAGATCAGCGGCTGGAGGTTGTCGATCACCTCGCGCCGGTAGGCCTTGAACGCGTTCGTCGTGTCGTTGTAGCCGTGGCGGAACACCAGCCGGATGAACGCGTTGACCCCGCGGTTGATGAAGCGCTTGACCGGCGGATAGTCGCGCACGACCGCCCCCGGCATGAAGCGCGAGCCGAAGGCGCAGTCGTAGCCGGCCTGCAGCACGCGGTAGTAGAGGATCACGTCGCGCGGGTCGTCGGAGCCGTCGGCCATCACGATCGCGACCGCGTCGCCCGTGTAGTGCGCGAGGCCGTGGCGCACCGCGTGGCCGAAGCCGTGCGCGCCCTCGTTGCGCACCACCCGCACCCGCTCGTCGCCGTCCACGGTGCGGGCCACGACCTCGGCGGTGCCGTCGGACGAGCCGTCGTC
>JAXDHL010000201.1:0-8809 GCA_034664525.1 Solirubrobacteraceae bacterium | reverse complement strand
CGCTTCGGGTTCGTCGTCGCCCTCGGGGTGTGGGCGTACCGCGAGGGCGGGGCGGGGCTGGTCGGCCTCGCCGGGTTCATCCGCTTGGCGCCCGGCGCGCTCGTCGCGCCGTTCGCCGCACCGCTGGTGGACCGCTTCCCGCGCGAGCGCCTGATGGCGGCCAGCGATCTCGTCCGCGCGCTGCTGTTCGCGCTCGCCGCCGGCGCGGTGGCTGCCGGTCTGCCGGTCGTCGTGCTCGTCCTGGTCGGGCTCGCGTCGCTGGCCGGCGCGGTGTTCGAACCGGCCCGCGCGGCGCTGATGCCGTCGCTGGTGGACACGGCCAAGGAGCTGACGGCCGCCAACGCCGTCGGATCCGGGGTCAACAGCACCGGCTACTTCCTCGGTCCGGCGCTCGGCGGCCTGCTGCTGGTGGCGACCTCCGTCCAGGTCGTGTTCGCCGCGACCGCCGGGGCGCTGGTGTGGTCGGCGGTCAACGTCATGCTGCTGCGACCGCGCCACGTCGAGGAGCCGGTCGCCGCCCGGGGCGAGGGGGCGGCCGAGAGCGCCGCCGGGCTGCTGGCCGAGGTGCGCGAGGGCTTCGGCATCGTCGGCCGCGACCGCGGGGTGTCGCTGTTGATGTCGGTCTTCTTCCTGCAGACGCTGATCGCCGGCGCGGTGTCGGTGATCGTCGTCGTGCTCGCACTCGAGCAGCTGAGGGCCGGTCAGGCGTGGGTCGGCTACCTCGAGGCGGCGTCGGGCATCGGCGCGCTGGCCGGCGCGGTCCTCGTCGCCCAGCTGTTCACCCGGCTGCGGCTCTCGACGGCGACGCTGGCGGGCCTCGTGCTGTGGGGGATCCCGCTGCTGCTGGTGGCGTTCGTGGATGCCAAGGCCGCGGCGCTGGCCGCGATGGTGCTGATCGGGATCGGGGACACGGCGATCGACGTGTCGGGGATCACGTTGCTGCAGCGTGTCGTGCCCGAGGCGCTGCTCGGCCGCGTGTTCGGGCTGCTGGAGACCGTGCTGATCGCCGGCCTGGCGCTGGGCGCGCTGCTGGCGCCGGTGTTGATCTCGGCGGCCGGCTTCCAGGCGGCGGTGACGGTCTTCGCCCTCCTGCCGGTGCCGGTGCTGCTGGCGATCGGGCTGCTGCGCCGGCTCGACGACCGCGCCCAGGTGCCCGAGCGCCCGCGCGCTCTGCTGCGAGCGCTGGAGATGTTCAAGCCGCTCACCCCGCCCGCGGTCGACGTGCTGGCGCTGAAGCTGAATGCGCTCAGCGTCCAGGCGGGCGAGCCGGTCTTCTCGCAGGGCGACATCGGCGACCGCTTCTACGTCGTCGACGAGGGCACCGTGCAGGTGCTGGTCGACGGCGACCACGTGCGCGACCTCGGGCCGGGCGACGTGTTCGGCGAGATCGCCCTGCTGCGCGACGTGCCGCGCACGGCGTCGATCTTCGCCGGCGACGGCGGGGTCGAGCTGTTCGCGCTCGACCGGGCCGACTTCCTGGCCGCCGTCACCGGCCAGTCGGGCGCGCTGAGCGCAGCGGACTCGCTGGCCGCCGCCCGGCTCGCGCGCCGCGCCCCCGCGGCGCTGGTGACCAGCTAGCTTGCCCCGGCTCGCGGTCGACGTCTCGTCGCTGCGCGAGTCGCGCGACCTGCGGCTGCTGGTCGCCGGCAACGTGGTGTCCGGCATCGGTACCCAGGCCGCCCTGGTCGCGCTGCCCTACCAGCTCTACACGCAGACCGGCTCGGCCTTCCTGACCGGCCTGCTGGGGGCGGTCGAGCTGGTCCCGCTGGTCACGCTGGCGCTGCTCGGGGGCGCGATCGCCGACCGTCACGACCGCCGCCGGGTGCTGCTGCTCAACCAGATCGCGCTCGTGGCCTGCTCGGCCGGGCTCGCCGCCGGCGCGTTCGTGGGGTCGCCGCCGCTGCTGGTGCTCTACCTGCTCGGCGGGCTGCTGGCCGGCTTCGGCGCGATCGAGAACGTCACGGGCTCGGCGATCGTGCCGAACCTCGTGCGCCCGCAGAAGCTGCGCTCCGCGCTGGCGCTCAACTTCGGGCTGTTCCAGCTGACCCTCGTCCTCGGGCCGGGGCTCGGCGGCCTGCTGATCGCCGCGCTCGGGGTCGGCGGGGCCTACACCGTCGACGCCGTGTCGTGCCTGGCGATGGTGTGGGCGCTCGTGGTCATGGCGCCGCAGCCGCCGACGGTCGACGCGGGCGCCGAGCGGGTGTCGATCCGCCGCTCGATCGGTGAGGGGCTCGCGTTCGTGCGCCGCAACCAGGCGCTCAAGGGCTCGTTCGCGATCGACCTGCTGGCGATGACGTTCGGGATGCCGCGGGCGTTGTTCGCCGTCCTGTCGCTGACCGTCTACCACGCCGGCGCGGCCGGGACCGGGCTGCTCTACGCGTCCGTGTCAGCCGGCGCGACGGTCGCGGCCCTGACCACCGGCTGGCTCGAGTCGGCCCGGCGGCTCGGGCTGATCACGATCTGGGCCGTCATCGCGTGGGGGCTGGCGATCGCCGGCGCCGGCGCCGTGACCTCGATCTGGCCCGCCGCGATCCTGCTGGCCGTCGCCGGCGCGGCGGACTCGGTGAGCGCGGTCTGCCGCTCGACGATCAACCAGACCGTCACGCCGGACCGCATGCGCGGGCGGATGTCGTCCGTGTTCAGCCTCGTGGTGACGAGCGGGCCGCGTCTGGGCGACGTCGAGGCGGGCGCGGTCGCCGGCCTGGCCGGGGCGCGCTTCTCCGTCGTGAGCGGCGGACTGGCGTGCGCCGCCGGGGTGGGGCTGATCGTGCTCGCCTACCCGGCGCTGCTGCGCTACGACGCCGAGGCCGCGGTGCGCGGATAAACGGATGGGGCGGGCGTACAAGCGCCCGCCCCAGAGCCGACCGGATCATGAGCCACCGCGTTTTAACTACGTCCCAGGTGCGATGAATGTCGAACCTGGGCGGCTTGACACTCCCGACCACCGGGGCTGGCCGTCACCGTTTGACGGGTGACGCGGTACCCGGCTGAGGCTCGGGGCCTCAGGTCAAGTGGGCAGCCCGCCGGCCCGTCAAACCCTAGCGATCGGATCCGTGGGTAGGGTCCGAGCATGACCGATCGCCACGAGCTCGAGCAGCTTTCGTCCAAGGAGCTCCACGACCGGGCGATGAAGCATGCGCTCCGCCACCTCGACGTCCGCTTCCTCTGGCGCCTGATCGAGATGACGCCGGCCGCGGAGATGGCGGCGGGGGAGAGCGAGGACGCCGAGCGCGACGTCCAGCACTGGTCCAGCCAGGTCACGGAGGCGATCAACGCCGACGAGGACGGCCAGCTCGCCGACGCCCTGCGGCCGATCTACATCGACTATCTCGTCGGTAAGCACTAGAGCGCTGAGGCGCCGCCGACGGCCGGCTCGGGCGCGCGCTCGGACTCCAGCTCGTCCACGGCGAGCGGCAGCGTGAAGTGGAAGGTCGCGCCCTCGCCGGGCCGGCCCTCGGCCCAGATCCGGCCGCCGTGCTGATCGACGATCTTCTGGCAGACCGCCAGCCCGATCCCGGTCCCCTCGAAGCGGTCGGCGCCGTGCAGGCGGTGGAACGGGCGGAAGATGACGTCGGCCTGGCCGTCGGAGAACCCGATCCCGTGGTCGCGCACCGACACGCGCACCATGCCGTCCGGCTCGGCGCGGGCGAAGACCTCCACGCGCGGAAGCCCGTCGTCGGTGAACTTGATCGCGTTCGTGAGCAGGTTCTGCAGCAGCTGGGTGAGCCGCGCCGGGTCGCCGGTCACCACCGGCAGGTCGCCCGCGAGGACGATGTCGGCGCGCGCGTCGGCGATCGGCCCGGCCAGGTTGTCGCGCGCCTCGCCGAAGGACTCCTCCAGCGGGACGCGCTCGCGCCGGCCGGCGTGGCGCTCGAGCCGCGCGTAGGCCAGCAGCTCGCGCACGAGCCGGCGCATCGACGCGGCGCCGTCGCGGATGTGGGCGGCCAGCTCGCGCGCGTCCGGGTCCGACACCCGCTGGGTCAGCAGCTCGGCGTACATCCCGATCGTGACCAGCGGCCCCTGCAGGTCGTGCGAGGTGACCGACGCGTAGTCCTCGAGCTCACGGTTGGAGTTCTCGAGCTCCTGCGCCCGCTTGGCCAGCTCCTGCTGCGAGATCCCGAGCGACTCGGCCATCGCGTTGAACGAGCGCGCGAGGTCGCCGATCTCGTCGTGGCGCTCGGCCGGGACGCGGGCGGTCAGGTCGCCGGCGGCGATCGTCTCCGACGCGCCGGCGACGCGCCGGATCGGCCGCAGGATGCCGCGGCGCAGCAGCCAGGCGAGGCCGCCGCTCAGCGCCACCACCAGCACGATGCCGGCGACGCCCATGGAGACCGCGATGTTCGAGCGGCGGTCGGCGCTCGCCGCCTTGGCGGTCGCCTCGCCGCGGGCGCGCGCGAACATCGTCCGGAAGTCCTGGCGGATCCGGGCGACCCGCATGCGCCCGCGCGTGTTGACGATCACCGAGCGCGCGATCTCGAGGTCGTCGCGCGCGATGCTCAGCACGGGGAGCGCCCACAGGTCGACGTAGTCGGCGATCGAGCCGGCGATGCGGGTGACGTCACCGCGCAGCTGCGCGTCGTCGCGGGCCAGCGCCTTCAGCCGCCGGACCTGGACCGGGTACTCCTTGCGCGCGGCCCGGAACGGCGCGAGCTGGGCCTCGCGACCCGACGCGACGAAGCCCTTGAGGCCGTTCTCGAGGTTGAGGACGGATTTCTCGAGCTCGGTCCCGGCGGTCACCGCCTGCTGGGCGCGGACCGCGGCCTGGCCGGCATCGCGCAGCGAGTTGATGGCCACGACGAGCAGCGCGAAGCCCGCGGCGAGCAGTACCGCGAACACCCCGCTGATCGCCAGCGTTCGGGCAGTGAGACTGTGCCGAGCCCAGGTCACGACGTCAGTGAACGTATCCAACGGCGAGCCTGAAGACGAGGGCGTCGGGACGCTGACCGCTCAGCGCACGCGCAGGGTGAGCCGGTTCGCCTGCGTGCGGGGCTCGAAATTGCCCTGGCGGTCGATGGCGCGCACGAACACGAGATAGGTCCCGCGCGGGAGCCGGTGCGCGATCCGCAGGCTCCAGGCGCGCGTGCCGGAGGCGGCGAGGTAGGCCTTGCGCCGGCATGAGCGGGCGGATCCGAGGCGCCCGGTCCGGCCGACCGGCCGGCAGCGATCCCCGTGCGTGCGCCTGGCCACGGCGACCAGGACCCGCTTGAGCGCCGCGCAGCCGCGGTCGCGCGCCGTGCCGCGCACCAGCAGGCCGGCCGTCGTCGCCGTGTGTGCCGTGAAGCGGCTGCGGGGCGCGCGCGTGTCGGTGCACGCGGCGGGTCCGGGCGCGGTCGCCGGGTCCGGCGCCGGTACCGGCGCCGGCAGCGGCCCGAACGCGATCCGCGCGGCCGGCCCGCGATTGCCGGCCTCGTCGCGCGCGAACAGGGCGAGCGTCCCGCCGCCCTCGGGCAGGGTGACCGTGCGCGTCACCGTCGTTCCCGCGGCGACGGCGCCACCGGAGCCCAGGTCGATCGCCCGGCCGGCGATGCGCGCCTCGTAGCCGGCGGGCGTCCCGCAGGCGCCGTCGTCGCCCGGAGAGCTGAAGGTCAGCTTCCAGGTCGTGCCGTCCACGCGCTCGAGCGCCACGGCGCCCGGGGCGCCCGGCGCCGTCCCGTCCGCGGAGGCGTTGCCGGTGCCGCGGTCGTCGTGGCGCGCGGAGGGCCAGACGCCGGCGGGCTGGCAGCGGGGCGCGTCCGTGGTCCACTCGAACAGGTAGCCCTCGCGCGTGATGCCGGCCATCCGCCCGTCGTCCGACAGCGCGGCCGGCGCGAACAGCCAGCCGCCGGTCGTCTTCGGGAAACCGGGAGCATCGCGGCCGGTCAGCCCGTCGTAGGCGTGCAGGAGCCCGAGCCCGTTGCCGGCCAGCACCTGGTTGGCCGGGCTCGACGGGTCGACCTTGGCGACGGTCGAGGACGACAGGAACTGGTAGTCGTCGGTGATCCGCGGGAACGCCGGCAGCGGCGCGCCGGTCGACGCGTCGTAGGCCCCGATCAGGTGGTTGTACGGGACGTTCTGGCCGACGAGCAGCAGGTTGACCACCTGCGACAGGCTGACGCCGTACTTCACGACGGCCGGCGTGCCCTGCCCGAGCACGTCGCCGACGATCGCGGACTCGAACAGGTTGATCTCGCCCGAGCGGTCGGTCGCGTCGGATCCGGGCCCGTAGGCGCCCTGCTGCATCGTGCGCAGCAGCGAGCCGTCGGCGCCGTGCAGCTCGATCCCGGTCGAGCCGGTGGTCGAGAGCACCACCACCGGCGTGCCGGCATCGTCGTAGATCGACGGGTCGTGGCCGGGACCGATCAGCGGCAGCGTGGTCTGGATCGCCCCGGGGAGCTTGACCGGCCAGCCCGGCAGGTAGGCGCCGGTCGCGCCCGAGATCGCGTACACGCGTGAGGACCCGCCGGCCGCATTGGCCAGCAGGTCGCTGAACCCCTGCGCGAACAGGCCGGCGATGTCGCCGCTGCTGGGCGGTGGCGCGCCGTAGGTCTCGTTGGTTGCGACCACCACGTCGTCCCTGCCGTCGCCGTCGAGGTCGCCAATCGCGGGCGCGTTGATCGACTCCGCGTGCATCTGGTCCGCGGGCGCGACCGACGGGTCGAGCAGCGCCACCGGGTACCCCGCCCGCGGCGCGCCGTCGCGGCCCCACGCGTACAGGTGCCCATCGAGCGCCGGGACGACGATCGACGCCGGCTTGTCCTGGCCGTCGAGGTGCGCGAGCGCCGGCGGGGCGAGGAAGCCGCACTTGTAGTGGTGCGAGGGGTTCTGGGACTCGTCGGACGGGTCGCACAGGGCGGGGTCGATCCCGACCGGGAAGCCGGGCCGCACGGATCCGTCGGCCTCCCAGGCGTAGAGGTGGCGGCCGGCCGTCGTCAGCACCTCCGGCGTACCGTCGTCGTCGAGGTCGGCGACCACCGGGCCGCGCGGCGGCTCGCGCGGCGGCGCGACGGCCGACGCCGCCGCGACCCCGGGCGCGTTCGGATGGTCCGCCGCCTGCTTCATCAAGCCCGTCTTCACCGGCCAGCCCGGCAGCTCGCTCCCGTCGGGCCGGTAGGCGTGGACCGTGCCGTCCTCGAGCGGGGCCACCAGCTCCTGCACGCCGTCGCCGTCGAGGTCGGCGTAGCGCACGGGCGCCTCGCCGCCGGCGCCGACGCGCTTGGGGAACCCGGTGCGCAGCGTCGGGTCGTCGAGCGCGTTCAGGACGCGGCGGTCGACGCCGGGCGTCGGCACGCCGTCGGCGGTGACCGTCAGGCGGACGGTGAACTCGTGGTCGTACGGGGTCGGGCCGCCGGGGCTGAACTGGGGCTCGCCGCCGTCGGGCGGGTGCGGCGTCGACGCGAGCTCCGCGCGAACGGCGGCGAGGTCGATCGTGCCGAAGTCGGTGACCTCGCCCGCGGCGTCACCCGAGCTGACCGGGTGCCAGGCCGCCGGCGTCTCGCCCGCGCCCCACTCGAGCCGGTAGTGAAAGCCGTCCGCGAAGCGCGCTCGCGCGCGGCCCGTGATCGCCACGGTCGAGCCAGACTTGGGCGCGAACCAGTCCGGCGACCAGATCGCGGCCTCGGGCGGCAGCTTGCCGTCGCGGGCGAGTGCGACCGCCTTGCCGAGGTCCACGCGTCCCCAGCCGAAGTGCGGGTCCCAGCCGGCGACCGCGCGGTCGGGCACGCCGATGCCGGCCGTGTTCGGTGCCGTCACGTCCTCGGCCGTCTGCTCGAGGATCTCGCGCGTCTCGTCCGCGCTGAGGTGGACCGCGCCGTCCGGGCGGTCGAGCCCGGCCGCCTTGACCAGCGCCGCCGCGCCCGCCGCCTTGCCGGTGTTCTCCGATCCGGTGGCGCCGATCATCGACACCGACGAGTGGCCGCCGTACTGGGTCGTGCCGGCGCCGCGGAACAGCGTGGCGGTCGGGACCATCGTCCCGATCGGCAGCCCGGACGCCAGCAGCAGGTCCTTGGCGGCGCCCGAGATGCCGTCGATGGGCGTGCCGGTATTCAGGTTCGGGTCGGTGCCGAGCCCGTAGGCGTCGGCGGCCGTGCCCTGGATCAGCATCGTGTGGGAGTAGTTGGCCGGGTAGTTGTGGTTGCCCGTGTTGAGATCGTCGCCGGAGAAGACCTGCGCGACCCCGTGCTGGTAGGCGTACTCGCTCGCCTGCTCGGCAAAGGCGGAGTGGTACAGGCCGCCGTCGGCGCCCTCGATCACGCTCACGCCGTTGTCGGTGGCGTACAGGACGGCGAGCGCGAACGTCGTCTGGTCGCTCACGAACGTGTCCCAGACCCGCAGCGGCACGATCTGGCAGTGCGGGCAGACGCCGAGCTCGCCGGCGCCGTCGTTCGCCCGCTCGGCGACCTCGGCCGCGCGGCCCGAGCCGTGGTTGGAGGCGGCGAAGTACGAGGACGAGTCGAGGGGGTCGTTGTCGTCGTCGAAGAAGTCCCAGCCGGCGATGTCGTCGACGTAGCCGTTCCCGTCGGCGTCCGTGTGGTCGGAGTACTCGCGGATCAGGTCCTCGGCGGTCGGCTTCGCGCCCAGCCCGTCGGTGTTCGCGTAGTCGTCGACGTTGAAGACGCCGTCGCCGTTGGCGTCGTAGACGGACGAGCCGGCCGGCTTCGGGAGCTCGGCCCGGTTGAGGTGGATCTGCGTCCGCAGGCCCTCGCGGTCCCAGCGGATGCCCGTGTCGAGCACGGCGACGCTGACGTCGGGCCGGCCGCGCTCGACCTTCCAGGCGCCGGCCGCGTTGAAGCCGGCCACCATCGGCTTGCCGGCGTTGGGGCCGTCCTTGTAG
>JAXDHL010000200.1:0-8465 GCA_034664525.1 Solirubrobacteraceae bacterium | reverse complement strand
GAGGGTCGTGGAGCCCCTCATCTAGTCTCTGGGTTCATGTCCGACGCCACGGTCGCCGAGGAGGAGTACCTCCAGACGCTCTTCTGGCTCCAGGAGGCGCGCCTGCCGCTGACCGGCGCCAACGTCGCCCGGGCGATGCAGCTCTCGCCGCCGACAGTCCACGAGATGGTCGGACGCCTCGAGCGCGACGGCTACATCACCCGCGCCGGTGACAAGACGATCTCGTTCACCGCCCACGGCGAGGGGCACGCCGAGGCGATCGTCCGCCGCCACCGCCTGATCGAGCGCTTCCTCACCGACGTGCTGGGGATCCCCTGGGACGAGGTCCACGAGGAGGCCGAGCGCCTCGAGCACGCGATGTCGCCGGTCCTCGAAGCGCGCATGCTGGCCGCGATCGGCGACGCGAAGACCTGCCCGCACGGCCACCCGATCGAGGCGGGCAACCGGATCGAGGGCGTGCCGCTCGCCGATGTCACCGTGGGGGCCAAGGTCCGCATCCTGCGCTTCGAGAACGAGGCCGAGGACCTGCTGCACTACCTCAAGGACAACGGCGTCGAGCCGGGCCGCGAGGGCGAGCTGTCGGCGTCCGGTGTCGACGAGGTGACGATCGCCTTCGACGGCGCGTCCGCGTCCGCGACCGTCACCCGCTCGGTCGCCGAGACCGTGTCGGTGGTCGCCGACCCGTCGCCGCCGCCGCGGATCGCGCTACCCGAGCAGCTCGTGCTCGCCAAAGACCGCTACGGCCGGTAGAGCAGCGGGAACGTCGCGGTCGCATCGGAAGCGATCACCACCACGGACGCCGGCGGGGAGCCCCGGGGTGACCGTGGTTAGTGACGTCCTGACCGCACCAACCACGGTCACCGGTGGCGTCCGCCAGCCGCGGAACCGAACCGGTGACGACCGCCGCCGGGAAGGCTCAAGTGCCGGGCCGCCCCCTGCCGAAGGAAGGGCATGACGTCCTCGTCCCGCTTCCGGGCCGTCTGGTCCCCGCTGGCGCTCCAACTCGTCCTCGTCGCCGTCGCGGCGGTCATCGTCGCCTCGGTCTGGGCGGCGGCGCTCGCGCTGCTGCTCGGCGCCCTCGTCATCACGCGGCTGATCGCCGCCGAAGGCCGGCGCCGCGCGCAGGAGCTCGACGCCCTCGGCGCCGACCTCGCCCGCCGGTCCGCCGAGGGCCGTGACCTCCTGGCGCGCCTCGGCGACCGGTCCGCCGAGCTTGCGTCCATGACCAAGGACCGCGACTGGACCCGCTCCCAGCTCGAGCTCGTGGCCAGGCACCGCGACGAGGCGCGGTCGGCCGCGGCCCGGCTGACCGACGATGTCCAGCGCCTCAACGGTCGCGCCGAGCGCCTCGCCGCGGAGGCCGAGCAGCATGCGCTGGTGCTCCGGGCGATCACCGGCGAGCGCGACGACGCCCGGCGACGGGCCGAGGCCGTCGAGCTCGAGCTGGCCGCCGCGCGCGAGGCGAGCTCGGACGCGCTGGCCGAGCTGATGGCCGTCCGCGTCGACGCCGACCGCGTGCTGACCGAGCTGGCGACCTCGCGCGAGACGGAGGCGCGGCTGCGGGCCGAGCTCGGGTCGGCCCGCGCGCGCCTGGCCGTGCAGCGGCCGCCGGAACCGCGCCCGCGCGGCACGATCGGCGCGCTGCGCCAGCTCGTCGGTCGCTGACGCTCAGCGGCGGGTGCCCACCGCCAGCAGGTACTCCTGCTCGAATCGGGCGTGGTCCGGCGTCCCGCGGTTCCACTCGTCGCTGAAGCGGCTGAACGCCTCGTCGAACTCCGCCTCGCGGTCGTTGCGGCGCGCGTTCGCCTGAGCGGTGATCGTCGGCCCGTAGCGCTGCTTGAAGTGCTCGCCGTAGTCGCCGGGCCGTTCGAACGCGGTGATCTCGAGCATCTCGCGCTCCATGGTGGTGAAGTCCACGCGGTCGCCGAACAGCTCGTGGACGTGCGCCTCGCTGCCCCACAGCGGCGCCGGCTGGGCGCCCGGCGGAGGCGGCGGCATGAACGGGCCCATCGTCCGGAACAGCGCGCCGATCATGCCCTCCGGGGTCCAGGACAGCAGGCCGATCGTGCCACCCGGGCGACAGACGCGGACGAGCTCGTCGGCGACTTCCTGGTGGTGAGGCGCGAACATCGCGCCGATCGAGGACATCACGACGTCGAACGACGCGTCCTCGAACGGCAGGTGCTCGGCGTCGGCCTCGGCCCACTCGAGCTCGGCGCCCTCGGCCCGCGCGCGGCGCCGGCCGACCTCGAGCAGCTCGGGTGTGAGGTCGCTCGCCGTGACGTCCGCGCCCGTCTCCGCCGCCGGGATCGACGCGTTGCCGGTGCCGGCCGCGACGTCGAGGACCCGCATCCCTGGGCCGATGCGGCAGGCCTCGACGAGCCGCGGCCCGAGCGGCAGCAGGAACGTCTCGACCATCGACGGGTAGTCGCCGGAGGCCCACATCGAGCGATGACGCGCCTTGAGCTCGGTGTCGGACACGGTGGACGGCATTGGAGCCTCCTTGCTTGGGGTCAGCCGACCGTACCGGGGCCCGGGACGGGATCCAAGCTCAGGCGACGGTGACGCCGTCACCCGTACGGATCGCCCCCGGCGCGGCGACGACCGCGTAGACGCCGGCGCACGGGTAGCGCCCGCCCCCGGCGACGTCGAGCCGGTTGTGGCGGGCCAGCGCCTTCAACACCCGGGGATCCCGGTCCAGCCCCTCTTGGGCGACGGTTGTCATGACGCAGCGCGGGTCGGGCATCGCCACACCCAGCTGCAGATCGTCGCCGATGCCGACGCTGTGCCCGATCCAGTCGTTCTCGACGAACCCCGGGCCGGGCGTCTCGATGATCACGTTCATCCGGAACCGCCGCACGTCGAACGTGGTCTCCGGCTCCAGCTCGCCGAGCCGCTCCAACGCGGACGTGGTGATCACGCTGACCGGGAACACGTCGAAGAACGCGCCCTCGGGAACGGCGGACGGCACGCCCAGCTCCTCGAACAGCGCGGCGCCGAGCTTCGCCTCGACCAGCTCGTCGCGGTGACCCTGCGGGTCCAGGTGCTCCAGGTCGGGGTGGTACTGGTCGATCGTGAAGTCGGCCGGGGACATGTGCGCGAGCTCGACCGCGCGTCCGCAGAAGTCCGACAGCGCGGCGTCCACGTCGGGCGCGTCGCTCATCACCGTGCTCCCGTCGGCGAGGTCGATCCGCACGGGCGGGAGCTCCTCGCCCTCGCGCGGCGGCTCGGTGAAGGCGGCCCGGCAGCGCAGGAGGTCCGGCCACACCTTGGGATGCTTCGCGCTCACGACCTTCCCGGTCTCCACGTCGAGCAGTGCGAGCACCCGATCACCGACGATGCCGGCCGCGGTGACGTCGGCGGCGTCGACCTGCTCGCCCAGCATGGACTTCACGGGGAATCGCCACAGCGCCCCGATCGTCCCCACCTGCCCGCGCGCATTCATGGCGGCGCTCCTGGTCTCGGATGGTCCGGAGCTCCGACCGTACCGGCGAGCGATGAGTTTTCACACCTCCGGCCGTCATAGGTGCAGTATCGGTCGCGGGAAATCGCTGTCCCGCCGTACGAGAGGAGCACCCGAATGCCCACCCAGATCACCCCGAACCTGTGGTTCGACACCGAGGCCGAGGAGGCCGCGGACTTCTACGTGTCGGTCTTTCCCAACTCGCGCATCGTCAACGTCGCGCGCTACACCGAAGCCGGGCCCCGCGAGGCCGGCATGGTGATGACCGTCGAGTTCGAGCTCGACGGCAGCCGCTTCGTCGGCATCAACGGCGGCGATCAGTTCACGTTCGACGAGGCCGTCTCGTTCCAGATCACGTGCGCCGACCAGGACGAGATCGACGCCTACTGGGAGAAGCTGTCCGACGGCGGCAGCGAGGGCCCGTGCGGCTGGGTCAAGGACCGCTACGGCCTGTCGTGGCAGGTCGTGCCGGGCGGCATGGAGGAGCTGTTCGCCGACCCGGACCCGACGCGCGCCGAGCGTGCGATGAAGGCGATGCTCGGGATGAGCAAGATCGACATCGCCGCGCTGCAGGCGGCGGCCGACGGAGTGCCCGCGAGCTGAGCCGGCCTCAGGTCACACGGCCGGGGGCGAGGTCATAGGACTCGTGCCCCCCGGCCGCGACCAGGTCGCGCAGCCGCGCCAGCGCGTCGTGGACGTCGGTGAACCGGGTGTAGAGCGGCGCGATCCCGAGCCGCACGACGTCGGGCGGCCGGAAGTCCGGGATCACGCGCGCGCGCTCGACGAGCGCGCGCGTGATGCGCCACGCATCCGGGTGACGCAGGGCGACGTGGGACCCGCGGCGGCCGTCCTCGCGCGGCGTGGCGACCGTGAAGCCGAGCGGCGCGAGCCACGCGTCGGCGAGGTCGATCAGCCGGGCGGTCTGGGCGAGCGACTTCGCCCGGATCGCCTCGATCCCGGCCGCGTTGACCAGCCGCGCGCCCTCCTCGGCGGCGGCGAGCCCGAGGATCGGCGGCGTCCCGGCCAGGAAGCGCTCGATGCCGGCGGCGGGCTGGTACGGGCGCTCCATCGCGAACTGCTCGGCCTGGCCGAACCAGCCCTGGATCGGCGACCGCAGATCGCGCAGCGCACCGGCCGCGACGTAGAGGTAGCCGGGCGCGCCCGGGCCGGCGTTCAGGTACTTGTAGGTGCAGCCGACCGCGAACTCGGCGCCGGCCGCATTCAGGCCGACCGGGACCGCGCCGGCGGAGTGCGACAGGTCCCACACGAGCGGGACCCCGGCGTCGCGGCAGGCGGCGGTGATCGCGGGTAGGTCGGCGAGCTCGCCGGTCCGGTAGTCGACGTGCGACCAGACGACCAGCCCGGCGCCGTCGAGCCCCGAGAGCCCGTCGACCAGCCGCAGCTCGGCGCCGCGGGCGGCCGCCAGCCCCTCGAGCACGTAGCGGTCGGTCGGGAAGGCGTCGGCCTGGCAGACGATGGCGCCGTCGCGGTGCGCCGCCCCGGCCAGCTTGAACAGGTTCACCGTGACCGAGTCGCACGCCAGCACCTCGCCCGGCCCGGCGCCGATCACCGGCGCGATGGCGTCCCCGGCGCGGCGCGGGAAGTCGATCCAGCCGGGCCAGCCCGACACCAGCGAGGAGCCCCAGTCGCCGGTCATCGCCACCAGCCGCTCCCGCGTCGCCACGGGAAGCCGGCCGAGTGAGTTGCCGTCGAGGTAGAGCAGGCCGGGGTCGTCAATCACGAAGGCGTCCCGGAACCCCGCGAGCGGGTCGCGTGCGTCCAGCGCGGCGGCGTCCTCGCGCGTCAGCGCCACGGCTCGATCCAGTCCGCCGCCGCGCGCCAGAGCCCGTTGGCCGGGTCGATGTGACCGAAGTGATCCTCGCCCTCGAGCACCCGCAGTTCGCAGTCCGGATCGGCGTCCGCGAACGAGCGGGCGACCGCCACCGGGACAACGTCGTCCTCGGAGCCGTGCAGCGCCAGCGACGGCACGCCGAGCGGCGCCAGACAGCGCGGCGATGCCACCGCCAACGCGTCCCGGTCGCCGCCGAGGAAGCGCTCGACGACCGTCCCCGAGAGCCCGAGGTCCCACGCCAGCTCGAGATCCGCCACGCCCGCCTGCGAGACGACGGCGCGCACGCCGAGGCCCTGCGCCGCCACCCACAGCGCCAGCTGCCCGCCCGCCGAGTGCCCGATCGCCACCATCCGCGACGCGTCGACCTGCGGCAGCGACGCCGCGAGGCGCACGCCGGCCGCGACGTCGTCGCACGTCGCCGGCCAGCCGCCGCCCGACCCGAAGCCGAGCCGCCGGTACTCGAGGTTGAACGCCGCCCACCCGCGGGTCACGAGGGCGCCGCACACCGGCCACATCAGCTTGCGCGTGAAGTGCGCGCGCCAGAACCCGCCGTGCAGCACCACCGCCACCGGAAACGGCCCGCCGTCGTCGGGGGCGAACAGCTCCCCGAACTGCGACGGATCGTCCCCGTAGCGGTGACGCAAGCCGGTTACGCGGTGACGCCGAGCGAGCGCACCGCGTCGGCCAGCCGCGAGATGCCCTCGCCGATCTGGTCCACGGTGACGCCGGAGTAGGCGAGCCGCAGCGTGTTCTGGCCGCCCTCGAGCAGGAAGTCGGTGCCCTTGACGAAGACCACGCCGCGCTCCGCCGCCGCCGGCGCGAGCTGGTCGACGTCGACCGCCTCCGGCAGCTCGACCCACATGAAGTAGCCGCCTGACGGCGGCTCGAAGCGCGCCTCCGGCAGGTGCTCGTGCAGCGCCGCCACCACCGCGTCGCGCCGGTCGCGCAGCGCGTTCTTGACCGTCTCCACCGCCGACTCCATGCGCCCGGAGCGGGCGAACTGGTTCACGATCGACTGGGCGACCATGTTCGGCGAGATGTAGGTATTGGTGGCGATCCCCTGGATCTGCTTGATCAGCGCCGCCGGCCCGACCAGGTAGCCGACCCGGATGCCGGGGCAGACGGTCTTCGAGAACGACGACGCGTAGACGACCTTGCCCGCCCCGTCCTGCGAGAGCATGGTCGGCAGCCCCTCGCCCTCGAAGCGGATGTCGATGTAGGGGTCGTCCTCGAAGAGCACGAAGTCGTGCTCGGCGGCCAGCCGCAGCAGGTCCGCGCGCTTGTCCGCGGCCAGCGTGTAGCCCGCGGGGTTCTGGAAGTTCGGGATCACGTGGGCGAGCTTCGGGCGGACCTCGCCGCCGGCCAGCAGCCCGCCGAGCGCGGCGGTCGAGATGCCGTCGGTCTCGAGCTCGACCATGTGCACGTTCGCGCCCCGGTTGCGCAGGTTGAGCAGCGTGCGGTCGTAGGTGGGGGACTCGACGATCACGTCGTCGCCGGGGCCGACCAGCAGCTGGAACAGGAACGCGTCGGCCTGCATCGAGCCGTTGGTGACGAGCACCTGGTCGGTGTCCACGCCGTGCTTGTCCGCGATCCACTCGCGCAGCGGGACGTAGCCGACCGACGTCCCGTACGCGGTCGTGCCTGCCGGGTCGTCGGTGAAGGCGCGCGTGGCGGCCTCGCGGAGGCCGTCGACGTCGACGATGTCCAGCGACGGAGCCCCGCGGGCGAAGGAGATCGAGTCGGCCATGCACCTGAGGCTAACGCTCGGGGTAGGAGGACGGCATGCGCCTCGGAATCGCCGTGACCAGCTTCGACTTCCCCGGTGGGACGGCGGCCATCGGGCCGCGCGTCGCCGGCATCGCCCGCAGCGCCGACGCCGCGGGCCTGGACTCGCTGTGGGCGATGGACCACTTCTTCCAGATCGTGAACAACGGGCCGGAAGAGGATCCGATGCTCGAGGTCTACACCGTGCTCCCGTACATGGCCGCGCATACCGAGCACGTCAAGCTCGGCTCGATGGTCACCGGCGTGATCTACCGCCAGCCGGCGGTGCTGATCAACCAGGTGACGAGCCTCGACGTGCTGTCGGGCGGCCGCGCCTACTTCGGCATCGGCGCGGCCTGGAACGAGAGTGAGTCGAAGGCGCTCGGCCTGCGCTTCCCGCCGCTGAAGGACCGCTTCACGGAGCTCGAGGACACGCTGAAGCTGGCGAAGTCGATGTGGCTCGAGGACCAGCCGATGAATCACCCGCAGCCGCTTCAGAAGCCCCACCCGCCGATCCTGATCGGCGGCGGGGGCGAGAAGAAGACGCTGCGGCTCGTCGCCCGCTACGGCGACGCGTGCAACATCGGCGAGGACGCGGACTGGCCGCACAAGATGGAGGTCCTGCGCCGCTGGTGCGAGACCGAGGGCACCGACTTCGACCACATCGAGAAGACGTCCGGCGGCCACATCCACGAGCTCGACCGCGACGACCTGCTGCGGCGCGCGGCGGCGCTCAGGGACAAGGGCGTCCAGCACTGGATCCTCGAGCCGCACCACCGTCCCTGGGACGACGATGCGCTCGAGTTCATCTCCGGCCTGGCGGCCGAGATCCAGGCGGTGTAGCTACCGCTCGGCCAGCGACCCGGCGACCTCGGCGGCCAGCTCGGCGACCTCGGTCGGGGACTGGCCGACGCGGACGCCGACGGCCTCCAGGGCCTCCTTCTTGGCGGCCGCGGTGCCGGCGGAGCCGGACACGATCGCGCCTGCGTGGCCCATCGTCTTGCCGGGCGGGGCGGTGAAGCCGGCGATGTAGGCGATCACCGGCTTGGAGACGTGGTCGGCGATGTAGGCCGCCGCCTCCTCCTCCGCCGAGCCGCCGATCTCGCCCGAGAGCACGATCAGCTCGGTCTCGTCGTCGGCCTCGAACAGCTCCAGCACGTCGATGAACGACGTGCCCGGGACCGGGTCGCCGCCGATGCCGACGATCGACGAGTTGCCGAAGCCCTTCTGGGCCAGCTCGTTGCCGATCTGGTAGGTCAGCGTGCCGGAGCGCGAGACGACGCCCACGTTGCCCTCGGAGAAGAACGACGCCGGGATGATCCCGACGTTCGCCTTGCCCGGCGACAGGATGCCCGGGCAGTTCGGGCCCACCAGGCGGGGCGGGTT
>JAXDHL010000199.1:0-3588 GCA_034664525.1 Solirubrobacteraceae bacterium | reverse complement strand
CCGCCGCGCAGACC
Organism: Solirubrobacteraceae bacterium; assembly: GCA_034664525.1. Taxonomy (GTDB): domain Bacteria; phylum Actinomycetota; class Thermoleophilia; order Solirubrobacterales; family Solirubrobacteraceae; genus DATLGB01. The sequence goes on along the minus strand of JAXDHL010000199.1, from coordinate 3,574 downwards.
ACCACGTCGCGCGGGCCGCTCAGCCGGTTGACGGTCCCGATGACCTCGCTCTGGGCCGGCAGCGGGCCGTGCCCGAGCGTGTAGGCCGCCTCGACCGTCGCGTCCCACTCCTGGGCGAGCGCGCGGGCGCGGGCGCTGTGGTCGGGGTCGGCGCTCCAGCCGCCCAGCGCCTCGCGCAGGGCCTCGAGACCACGGCGCGCGTCGGCGACCAGCGGCAGGCCGGCCTGCTTGAACGCGTCGACGGGCGCGACGTTGAGGTTGACGAAGCGCACCTCGGGGTCGGCGAAGATGCTCCGCGACGCGGTCGTGAAGTCGCTCCAGCGGGTGCCGATCCCGAGCACGACGTCGGCCTCGCGGGCGAGCGCGTTGGCGGCCGTCGTGCCGGTGGCGCCGACGGCCCCGACCGCCTGCGGATGGTTGTATGGCAGCGAGCCCTTGCCGGCCTGCGTCTCGGCGACGGGCACGCCGGTGGCCTCGGCGAACTCGGCCAGCGCGTCGGTCGCCTCGGCGTAGATCGTGCCGCCGCCGGCCACGATCAGCGGCCGCCGGGCCCCGCGCAGCAGCGCGGCCGCCTCCGCCACCGCCTCCGGCTCGGGCACCGGGCGGCGGACGGGCCAGACGCGGCGCTCGAAGAACGCCTCGGGCCAGTCGTACGCCTCCGCCTGGACGTCCTGGGGCAGCGCCAGCGTGACGGCGCCGGTCTCCACCGGGTCGGTCAGGACGCGCATCGCGGCGAGCGCGCTCGGCACCAGCTGCTCCGGGCGCTCGATGCGGTCGAACAGGCGCGAGACCGGGCGGAACGCGTCGTTGACCGACACGTCGAGCGCCGCCGGGTGCTCGAGCTCCTGCAGCACGGGCGCGGCGACGCGCGTCGCGAAGGTGTCGCCAGGCAGCAGCAGGACGGGGATGCGGTTGATCGTCGCGAGCGCGGCGCCGGTGACCATGTTCGTCGCGCCCGGGCCGACCGAGCTGGTGCAGGCGAGCGTCGACAGGCGGTTGCGATGGCGGGCATAGCCGACCGCGGTGTGGACCATCGCCTGCTCGTTGCGGGCGAGGTAGTACGGGAGCTCGGGTGTGCCCGCCAGCTCGGCCTCGAGCAGCGCCTGGCCCACGCCGGCGACGTTGCCGTGCCCGAAGATGCCGAAGCAGCCGGCGATCAGCCGCTGCTGCACGCCGTCGCGCTCGGTGTACTGGCCGGCCAGGAAGCGGACCAGCGCCTGGGCGACCGTCAGTCTCACGAGGTCACCGTCCTCGGCGGTCCTACGCGATGCTTCGCAATCATGCGTGCCTCCTCGGCGACGTCAGCGGCAGGCGCGCGTCGAGCTCCTGGTCGTCCCACGACGCGCGGATCCAGGCGTGGGCGGGGTCATCGGTGAAGCGCCACGCGCGCTCGCCGGGGCCCGCCATCACGTTCAGGTAGTAGAGGTCATAGCCGGGGGCGGCCATCGACGGGCCGTGATAGCCGTGCGGCATCACGATCGCGTCGCCGGAGCGGACCTCGGCGGTGATGTCGATCTCGCGGCCGGGGCCGGAGCCGTACACCCGCTGGTACCCGAAGCCGTCGCCGGCGACCTCGAAGTAGTAGATCTCCTCGAGCACGGTCTCGCTGCCCGGCACGTCCTCGTCGTGCTTGTGCGGCGGGTACGACGACCAGTTGCCGTCCGGCGTGAGGACCTCGACCGCGATCAGGCGATCCGCCTCGAACGCGTCGGGCGCGCAGAAGTTGTTGACCTGGCGGCTGGCCTGACCGGCCCCGCGCAGCTCGACCGGGACCGCCCCGGCCGGCACGTGGCGGGGGTCGAGGCGGCGCGACGCCCGGGCGGAGGGCAGCGCGAACCGTCCGCCGCCGTCGGAGGCGATCTCGACCTGCGCGTCGCGCGGCGCGTATGCGAAGTCGGTCACGGCGGTGAACACGCCGTCGCGGCCTTCGAGGTCGAACGCGTCGCCGTCGACGGTGACGGTGGCCGAGCCCTCGAGCGGCAGCACGATCAGCTCGTCCGGGCCTGTCGCGAACGCGCGCATGGCACCCGGCCCCAGCTCGAGCACGCGCAGCCCGCTGAAGTCCCAGCCGGCCGACTCGGGCGTGATCTGGAGCGCCCAGGCCTCGCCGGCGGTGGCGCCGTGGGGGAGATGGGCACCGCTCACGGGGTCACCGGGGCGTTCGGGAACAGTCCGACGACGGTGTCGACCGCGGCGGCGACGTCGTCGTCCGCGGGATACAGCAGCGAGCGCCCGACGACCATGCCGACGACGTTGGGGACGGCGAGCGCGGACCGCCAGGTCTCGAAGTACGCGTCCATGTCCTCGCGCACCTCGCCGCCGAGCAGCACGGTGGGCAGGGTCGTCGCCGCGGCGACGGCCTCCATGTCGTCGACGACCGGGACCTTCAGCCAGGTGTAGGCCGACGTCGTGCCCAGCCCGGCCGAGATGGCGGACGCCTTGATCGCCGCCTCGGTCGTCAGCTCCGTCTTCACCTTCCCGTCGGCCGAGCGGGCCATGAACGGCTCCACCATCGCGATCAGCCGCCGCTCGGCGAGCTCGGAGACGGCGCGGCTGCAGGCCTCGACGGTCGGCGCCGTCGCCGCGTTGCCGAGGTCGATGCGGGTGAGCATCTTGCCGCCCTCGAAGCCGGAGCGCTCGATGCTCGCCGCGTCGTAGGCGGTGAAGCGGTCGTCGAGCTCCCAGGTCGCGCCGGCCAGCCCGCCGCGGTTCATCGAGCCGAAGACCGCCTTGTCGTCGAGCACGCCGAGCAGCAGCAGGTCCTCGATGACGTCCGGCGTGCCGAGCACGCCGTTGACGCCCGGCCGGGAGAGCGCCAGGCACAGGCGCTCCAGCAGCTCACGGCGATCGCCCATGGCCAGCGGGCGCCGGCCGGCCCGCAGCGCCCCGCGGGCGCCGTGGTCGGCGGCGATCACCATCAGCGGGCCGAGGTCGGCGACCGACGACGGGCGCCGCCGCGACGCCGCAGCCTCGGCGATCGCCTCCGGCCGGCGCAGCCGGATCTCCGACAGCTCCGCGATCCGGAACTCAGGCATTGACGGCCTCCTCCAGCATGGTCAGCACCTCGGTCTCCTCGGGCATCGCCTCCGCACACGACAGCCGGGAGGCGACGATCGCCCCGGCGGCGTTGCAGAAGCGCATCACGCGCTCGGTGTCCCAGCCGGACAACAGCCCGTGGCACAGGGCCCCGCCGAACGCGTCGCCGGCGCCGAGGCCGTTGACGACCTCGACCGCGACGGGTGGGACCTCGACGGCGCCGGCGGCCGTCACGGCCAGCACGCCCTTCGGGCCCTGCTTGACGATCGCCAGTTCGACGCCGGCCTCCAGCAGCGCCCAGGCGGCCGCCCGCGGCTCGCGCTCGCCGACCGCCGTCTCGCACTCGTCGAGGTTGCCGACGGCGACCGTCGCGTACGGCAGCGCGCGCTGCACCTGCTCGTGCGCGGCCTGGCGCGACGGCCAGAACATCGGCCGGTAGTCGAGGTCGAGCACGGTGATGCCGGACTTCGCGCGCGCCGCGAGCGCCGCCAGCGTCGCCGACCGGCTCGGCTCCTGCGACAGCCCGGTCACGGTCACC
>JAXDHL010000198.1:0-29355 GCA_034664525.1 Solirubrobacteraceae bacterium | reverse complement strand
TCGTGGTCACGCCGCCGGCCTCGTGCAGCAGGCGCATGCCGCGGTTGTAGGACGCGACGAGCGTCCCCTCGGCGGTCGCCAGCGGCACGTAGAACTCGCCCTGGGCATGCTCGCCGTTGACCAGCAGTGGGCCGGCGAGGCCGATCGGGACCTGGGCGACGCCGACGAACTGCTCGACGTTGCCGGTCAGGACCGCGGGGTCGAACGAGTAGGACCCGACATGCTCCAGCGACGCGCCGGTGCGCTCCTTGGCGAAGTCGCGGCGGGCGGCGGCCGCCTCGTGCGTGTAGTCGTCCTCGCGGTCCCGCGGGACCGGCACCCGCTCCGTCGTCTCGCTCATGGCCGCAAAAGCTAGAGGTACGGGGCGGGCGGCGGCGCCGCCCGCCCATCGGCCTTCGTCAGAGTCCCGCCTGCTCCCGGAGGCCGGCGGCGATCTCGGCGATCTCCTCCGGCGCGTAGTCCGGGGCGAAGACGCCCGGCTGCGGCGGGAGGTCGGTCGGCTCGGCTCCCTCGGGCGGACCCTGCTCGACCACGAGGTCCTCGCCCGTCTCGGGGTGCGGCCCGTTGAAGACGGCCACGACCTCCTTGTAGTCGTCGGGCGAGAACCGGTACAGCGTCCGGTGCAGGCCCTTCGCGATGTGCGGCTGGCACTCGGGGATCTTGTCGGTCGGGATCCGCGGCGCCGGGAACAACTTGCTCATCTGGGCCCCGGTGAGCCGCTCGAGCGCCCGTGCGTAGGCGATCTGGTGGACGCCGCCGCGCACGAGCAGGTAGCCGGTGAGCGCGCGCGCCGCCGGATGCTCGACCGCCTCGTAGACCTTCAGCTTGCCCTGGCGCGCACCCGTCTCCAGGAAGAAATTGTGCGTGAGGTCCTCGATGAGGTCGCCGGAGGAGAACACGTAGTCGCCGGTCCAGGGCATGCCGCGCGAGTCCTGCGGCAATGCGCCCTGGCCGCCCGCGAAGAAGTGGTGCGGGCTCTTCTCGGCGTCCGTGATGCCGGCGAGCGCGGCGTCGGGCGCCTTGCCCTCACTCGCACCCGTGAGCATCGTGTTGATCGTGGCGGCGACCAGCTCGATGTGGCCGAACTCCTCGGCGGCGATGTTGGCGATCAGCTCGTAAAAGGGGCGGACGGACTGCTTGCCGCGGAAGTTGAACGACTGGAACGTGTAGTTCATCAGCGTCGACATCTCGCCGAACCGCCCACCCATCAGCTCCTGTACGGCGTTCGCGCCGGCGGGGTCGGGATCGGACGGGGGCGGCAGCTCGGTGCCCCATCGCTCGAGGCGAAGGATCATCGGAGGCTCCTTGGATCGGGGGACAGTCCTGCGCTGCCCCGGGCGCGCGGTCGTGAACCGGTGGCGCGTCAGCGCACGCGCCCTGCGAGGCTTCAGCGCGTGCGGTGGCCAACGGTGGTGGTGCTCGGGGCGGCGGCGCTCGCCGGGGGGTGCGGAGCGTCCGTGCCGGCCGGGGTCGCGCCGATCGGCCGCGGGCCGGGCTATGAGCTGGCGTCGCTGACGCGGGCGACGGCCGCCGGGCAGCCGCTCGGCGCCCTGAGCTGCGGCGCGCCGGGGACGCGACCGGCGGCCTGGGTGCACGTGGAGCTGTTCGCGCGCGGGCGGGTGGTCCTGCTGCCGCCGGGGATCGGGATCGCGCCGCCGCGCAGGGCCCAAGGCGCCTATGTCCGCGGCGGGCGCTGCCGCTACCCGCTATGGACCGACGAGCCGACCGGCCTGGTCGCGGTCGGGCGCGCCGGTCTCACGCTCGACGACCTCTTCCGCGTCTGGGGCCGGGACCTCTCGGCGACCGGCGCCGCCGGCTTCAAGGGCCCGGTGATCGTTCACGTCGACGGCCGCCGTCAGGCCGGCGATCCGGGCGCGGTCGCGCTCACACCGCACGCGCAGATCGTCCTCCAGGTCGGCGGCCCGCTCGTCCCACCGCACGCGGAGTACACCTTCCCGTGAGGCGCGCGCTCATCGTGGCGGCGGCGCTCCTCGCGCTCGTACCGGCGCCGGCCGCGCGCGCCGACGGCGATCCCGCCTCCGACGTCCTGATCATGCAGGACGCGTACTTCCCCTACGCGCCGCCGACGGACGCGCGCTTCAAGACCGCGCTCACCCGCGTGCTGACCGCGGCGCGCAAGGCCGGCTATCCGGTCAAGGTCGCGCTGATCCAGACGCCGCGCGACCTCGGCGCGTACCCGACGCTGTTCAACGACGCCAACCGCTACGCCGACCTGCTGGCCCGCGAGCTGCCGCAGAACCGCCACGGCCGGCAGCTCACCGGGCAGCGGATCCTGGTCGTCATGCCCGGCGGCTTCGGCGGTAAGGACCTCGGCGACCAGGTCGACGGCCCGCTCTCGAAGACCCCGATCCACGCGAGCGCGCAGACCAACGGCCTCGCGGTGGCCGCGATCGGCGCCGTCGCCCGGCTGGCGACCGCGAACGGGCATCCGGTCCCGCTCCCGCCCGAGGCGAGCGCCAGGGTGGCCGCGTCGAAGGCCGTAAGCAAGGGCGGGCCGAGCGTCGCCATCTTCCTGGTCCCGGCCCTGATCCTGTTCGCCGGCATCTGGGCGGCGGGCCGCATCGCCTCGCGGCGCGCGGCCTGACACGATGCCGGGAATGAGGGAAGCGGACTACGTCATCGTCGGCGCGGGATCCGCCGGCTGCGTCCTCGCGAACCGGCTGACGGAGGATCCCGCCGTCCGTGTGGTGCTCCTGGAGGCGGGCGGCAAGGACCGCAGCCCGAACATCAAGATCCCCGCCGCCTTCGCCGAGCAGTTCCACACCAAGCTCGACTGGGAGTACTACACCGAGCCCGAGCGGGATTGCGCGAACCGCAAGCTCTACCTGCCGCGCGGGAAGTCGCTCGGCGGATCGAGCTCGATGAACGCGATGCTCTACGTGCGCGGCCGGCCGCTCGACTACGACCTCTGGGAGCAGCAGGGAGCGACCGGCTGGGGCTGGGACGACGTCCGCCCGTACTTCCTCAGGGCCGAGAACGACGAGCGCGGCGGCTCCGAGCACCACGGGATCGGCGGCCCGGTCAACATCCAGAACCAGCGCTCGCCGCGTCGCGTCAACGCCGACTTCCTCGAGGCCGCGCAGGCGGCCGGCATCCCGCGCTCCGCGGACTACAACGGCCCGGAGCAGGACGGCTGCGACATGTTCCAGGTGTTCCAGAAGAACGGCCGCCGCTGGAGCGCGGCCGACGCCTACCTGCGCCCGGCCATGAAGCGCGACAACCTCGAGGTGGTCACGCACGCGACGGTGGTCGGGCTCGAGCTCTCGGGCGACCGCGTGACCGGCGTGCGCTACAAGACGCGCCGCGGCGCCGAGAAGACGATCTCCGCCGGCCGCGAGGTGATCCTGTCCGCCGGCGCGTTCGGCTCGCCGCACATCCTGCTGCTGAGCGGCATCGGCCCCGCCGACCACCTCCGCGAGCTCGGCGTGCCGGTCCGCCACGACCTCCCGGGCGTCGGCGAGAACCTGCAGGACCACCCGTTCCTGACCATGCTCTACGAGATGAGCGACACCCACTCGCTCTACAAGGCCGACGCGCCGAAGAACCTCGCCGAGTGGGTCCTGCGCCGCTCGGGCCCGCTGTCCTCGACCGTGGCGGAGTCGGTCGCGTTCGTGCGCACGCGGCCCGGGCTGCCGGCCGCCGACATCCAGTTCCACGTCGGCGCCGCGTACTTCGAGCGCCACGGCGAGGAGGAGTACGACGGCCACTGCTTCGTGATCGCGCCGGCGCTGCTGACGCCGAAGGCGCGCGGCCGGCTGGAGCTGCGCTCGACCGACCCGTCGACGCACCCGCGGATCTGGACGAACACGCTGTCGGAGCCGGAGGACGTCGCCTCGATGCTGGCGGGCATCAAGCTCGCGCGCGAGATCGTCGGGACCGCTCCGCTGTCGCGCAAGATCGTCAAGCACATCAAGCCGTCGAGCGACATCGTCTCCGACGAGGACGTGATCGAGCACCTGCGCCAGCGGGTCGAGCTGATCTACCACCCGGTCGGCACCTGCCGGATGGGCCGGGACGAGCTTGCGGTGGTCGACCCGGAGACGAGGGTGCGCGGGCTCAAGGGGCTGCGCGTCGTCGACGCGTCGGTGATGCCGGTCATCCCGGGCGGCAACACCAACGCGCCGACGATGATGGTCGCCGAGCGCGCCGCCGACCTCATCAGAGGCCGGGTCGGCGCGCTCGCGGAGGCGACCGCCTAGCGGCTACTGCGCGGCGACGTTGTAGGACTTCGCCTCGTCGGACTCGACCGTGTTGGGTTCGGTCTTCAGGCCACCCGGCACCTTCGCCGGCCGCGAGATGTAGACCACCCGTGACGACGGCTGGCCGACCTTGGAGTAGTCCAGCGGCCCGGCCGTCAGGCCGCCGAGGTCGACGTTGGACAGCGTGCGGGCGGCCTTGACCAGACCCGCGCGCGTGAGGTCCTTGCTTTCGCAGGCCTTCTTGAGCGCCTCGTACATGACCTGACCCTGGGCGTAGCCGAACTGCACCGACGCCTTCGGCGTCTCGTTCGGGAACTGCTTGGTGTACGCGGAGGCGACCTGCTTGGTCTCGGTCCCGTCGCCATTGAACGGCGACGCCGAGGAGACGATGTAGGCGTTGGCGACGAGCGCCTTCGCGGCCGGGGTCTTCAGCAGCGCAGGGTCGAACGTCGGGTTGTTGCCGACCAGCGGGACGTTCAGGCCCTGCGAGGCGGCGATGCCGGCCACCGACGCCATCTGGGTCGGCGCCGTGGTGAGCGCGATCGCCTTCACGCCCGCGCGCTTGAGCGCTGCGACCTGGCCGCTCATGTCCTCGTCGGTCGCCTTGATCTTCTGCTCCACGACGGTCATGCCGTTCTGGGACGCGAACGCCTTCGAGCCCTTGAGCCCGTTCTCGCCGTACTCGCCCTCGAAGTACACGTGGCCGATCTTGTCGCCCTTCTTCAGCTTGCCGTCCTGCAGCAGCTTGTCGAGGCCGTTGATCATCTCGATGTCGTAGGACGCGCCGATCTCGATGATGAAGTCGTTGGACAGCAGCGACGACGGCCATGCGGCGAGCATGGACAGCATCGAGTCGTTCTTGAGCGTCGGCAGCAGCGCGGCGGTGATCGGCGACCCGAGCAACTGCTGCAGCCCGACCACGTTCGTCGACAGATCGCGGTACTGGACGACCGCCTTCTGCGGGTCGTAGCCGTGGTCCTTGACGATCACCTTGACCTTGCGGCCGCAGACGCCGCCCTTGTTGTTCTGCTGCGTCCAGAACATGTTCGTGCCCTGGACGATCGGCTTACCGAGCGCCGCGAACACGCCGGAGAGGTCCGTGAGCGCGCCGAGGGTGATCTGCTTCGCGGTGACGCCCTTGTCGGTCTTCACCGATGCGGATCCGCCGCCCGACGAACCGCCGCTGGAATTATCGCCCTTGCTGCCGCAGCCGGCGACGAGGCCGGCGAGCAGCACACACGCGGCGAGCCATCCCGCGATGGCCCTGGTGGAACCCCTCATGCCGTGCGCTCCTTCGTGGTCGTGGTCGTGGTTGTGGTGATCGGTGATGCCGACGGCGCCGGCCGCCTCGCGCGGAACCGGCGGGCGATGCCCGCCAACCCCCGCGGCGCGAAGATCAGGACGCCGACGACGGCGGCGCCGTAGAGGAACCGCGCGGCCTCGTCGGACTGCAGGCCACTCGTCCCCGGGGCGCTCACGAGCGGCAGCGACCCCGAGTACTTGTTGAGGATCTGCGGGAGCGCGCTGATCAGCACGCCGCCGGCGATCGCCCCGCCGACCGAGCCGAGACCCCCGATCACGATCATCACGAGGTAGTCGATCGAGACCAGGAAGCCGAACGAGTCCGGCACGATGCGGCCGAACGCGAGCGCGAGGAAGACGCCGGAGAGGCCGGCGTACATCGACGAGACGGTGAACGCCGCCGCCTTGTAGACGGGGACGTTGACGCCCATCACCGCGGCGGCGACCTCGGAGTCGCGCACGGTCGCCAGCGCCCGCCCGGGGCGGCTGCGGACGAGGTTGCGCCCGTACCACCAGGACACCAGCAGCAGCACGAGGCCGAGGTACCACAGCCGCTCGAGCTGGCCGTAGGGGACGCCGAGGACGCTGAAGTCGCTCGGGTGGCTGTCGGAGAACTGGAAGCCGAACAGGCTGAACGGCTTGGCGTCGCGGCCGTTGAAGCCGCCGGTGATCGCCTTCGCGTTGAAGAGGATGTGCTGACCGATGAACACCAGCCCGAGCGACGCGAGACCGAGGTAGATGCCGCGCAGGCGGCCGGCGATCGGGCTGAACAGCGCGCCCGCCAGGCCGGCGATCAGGACGGCGCCGATCAGCGCGATCCAGGTCGGCAGGCCGAGCCCACTCGGTTGCGTGGCGGCGAGCGCTGCTGGTGGCGTGTCTCCGGACAGGTACGAGTAGCTGTACGCCCCCACCGCGACGAAGAAGGCGTGCGCGAGCGAGAGCTGGCCGGTGACGCCGACCAGGATCGTCAGGCCGATCGCGCCGATCGCCGCCGACATCGCGAACAGGCCGGTCTGCATCCAGAAGCCCTCGAGGTACTGCGGCAGCCAGAGCAGCAGCAGCGCCGCGGCGATGAGGACGATGACCTTCTTAGACACGCGTGACCTCCCGCGTGCCGAACAGGCCGGATGGCCGCCACAGCAACACGACGAACAGGACGATGTACGGGACGACCTCCGACAGCCCGCGGCCGAGGAAGGCGATCTCGTCCTGATAGCCGGCGGCGAACGTGACGGCGACGCCGATGATCAGCCCGCCGACGACGGCTCCCAGGGTCGAGTCGAGGCCGCCGAGCACGGCGGCCGGGATCGCGCCGAGCGCGAGCAGGCCGGTCGAGTTCGACACGCCCGAGGCCGGGAAGCTCGTGAAGAACGCGCCGCCGATCGCCGCGAGCATGCCGCTGATCGCCCACGCGCCGGCGGCGATCCGGTTGAGCCGGACGCCCATCAGCGCCGCCGTCGGGGGGTCGGCCGCGGTTGAGCGCATCGCGATCCCCCAGTCCGACCAGCGGAAGACGGCGTAGAAGATGCCCATCAGCGCCAGCGCGATCAGCGCGGCCGCGATGCGCGTCTGCGGCACGACGACGCCGAGCAGGGTTGTCGAGTCCGAGCCCCACGGCGCGCCGGTCGGCAGCAGGTCCGTTCCCACCGCGTGCACGAGCCAGGTGCCGAGCAGGATGTTGACGCCGATGGTCAGGATCGCGAGCGCGTCGAGGCCGCCGCGGCGCTTGCGCAGCGGGCGCACGAAGATCACGTCGATCAGCGCGGCGACCACGGCGCACACGAGGGCGGCGACCGCGATCGCGCCGAAGAAGCCGAGCGAGTCGTGCCACTTGGCGACGAGGTAGGCGCCGAGCATGACGACCGACGCCTGGGCGAAGTTCACGACGTTCGTCGCCTTGAAGACGATCACGAAGCCGAGCGCGAGCAAGGCGTAGATGCAGCCGAGGCTGAGGCCGCTGATCAGCATCCGATCACTCCTGGTCTCCCTTCGCGCGGCCGAGGTAGGCCTTGACGACTTCGGGGTCCTCCTGGACCGCCTCGGGCGGGCCGTCGGCGATGCAGCGCCCGAAGTCGAGCACCGTGACGCGCTCGGCCAGGCCCATCACGAAGCGCATGTCGTGCTCGACGAGCAGGATCGAGAGGCCGAGGCCCTCGCGCAGGCGCACGATCGCCTCGGCCATCCGCGCGCTCTCCTCGGCGTTCATCCCGGCGACCGGCTCGTCGAGCAGCAGCAGCGAGGGCTCGGCGCACAGCGCGCGGGCGAGCTCGACGCGCTTGCGGTCGCCGTAGGAGAGCCCGGCCACCGGCTGGTCGAGATGGTCGTTGAGGTCGACCAGGCCGGCGATCTCGCCGATCAGGCGCTCCTGATCGCGTTCCTCGCGGCGCGCGCTCGGCAGCCGCAGGCCGGCGGCGATGAAGCCGGCCTTGGTCAGCCGGTGGCGGCCGAGCAGGAGGTTCTCGGCGACGCTCAGCTCGGGGGAGAGGGCGAGGTTCTGGAACGTGCGGCTGATCCCGAGCGCGGCGATCCGCGGCGGCCGCAGGCCGGTCAGCGGGGTGTCGCCGTAGCGGACCGTCCCGGAGCTGGCCCGGTAGACGCCGGTGAGAACGTTGAGCAGCGTCGACTTGCCGGCGCCGTTGGGGCCGATGACCGCGTGCGTGGTCCCGGCGGCGACGTGCAGGGAGACGTTGCTCAGCGCCTCAAGACCGCCGAAGCGCACCGTGACGTCCTCGGCGACGAGGTCGCGCGGCTGCCGGCGGCCCGCGACCTCCTCCGCCTCCTTGACCGCCTGGGCGGCGGGCTCCGGGACGACGGCGCCCTCCGCCGCCACCCCGAGGTAGCGGTTGCGGACCTCTTCGGAGGCGGCCAGCTCGGCGGCGGGGCCCTCGAGCGTGACCTTCCCGACCTCGAGCACCGACGCGTGGTCGGCGACCCCGAGCGCCATCGCGGCGTTCTGCTCCACGAGCACCACGCCGACGCCGCCGCGGTTGATGCGCCCAATGATGTCGCCGATCTGCTCGACGACCTGCGGCGCGTGGCCGAGCGACGGCTCGTCGAGCAGCAGCAGCCGGGGCTCGGACATCAGCGCGCGGCCGATCGCGAGCATCTGCTGCTCGCCACCCGACAGCAGGCCGGCGCGCTGGGTGGCGCGTTCCTGCAGCCGCGGGAACAGGTCGTAGACGCGGTCGCGCGCCTCGGTCTTGCGGGCGCGGCCCCGGGCGGTCAGGCCGCCGGCGCGGAGGTTCTCCTCCACGGTCAGCTCCGCGAAGACGTGGCGACCCTCGGGGACCTGCACGATCCCGGCGCGGACGATCCCGGCGGGGTCGCCCGTCGCCAGCGGCTTGCCGTCGAAGGAGACGGTGCCGTGGTCGGTCCTGCCGCCGTGCAGCGCGAGCGTCCCGGAGATCGCGCGCAGCAGCGTGCTCTTCCCGGCCCCGTTGTTGCCGAGCACGGCCACGATCGCGCCCTCGGGCACGGTCAGGCTGACGTCCCGCAGGGCGCGCACGCCGGCGTAGGACACCTGCAGGTCCCGGATCTCCAGTACGGCGCGAGCCCGCGCAGCATCTACTCCACCGGGGCGATCCCCCGGAACGGACTCGCGCATACCAGGTCCGGGTGGACTTGTCGTCACCCAGATCCTCCCCTCACTCCGCGGCGCACCATAGCCTCGATCCGCGAGGGCACAAGTCCTGGGCGCGCCGCGTCGTAGGCTCGCCCGGCATGCGGCTGCTGCGCGCCTCCTTCCCGGACCGTCCGGCGGTCGACGCCGCGGTCGGCGAGGCGCTGCTCCGTGGCGCACTCCCCGGTCCGGTGCTCCGGATCGCGCGACCCGGGCCGACGGTCGGCTTCGGGCGCCTGGACGCCATCCGCCCGGGCTTCGCGGACGCCGCCCGCGCCGCGCGGGCGCACGGCTTCGAGCCCGTGCTGCGCACGCCCGGCGGGCACGCGGCGGCCTACCACCACGGGTCGCTGCTGGTCGAGCTGGTGGCCCCCGGCGAGGACCCGGTGTCCGGGATGCGCGAGCGCTTCGCGGACTTCTCCTCGACCCTGGCGACCGCCCTGCAGGCGCTCGGCGTCGACGCGCGGGTGGGGCCGGTGGACGGCGAGTACTGCCCGGGCGACTACTCGGTCAACGCGGGCGGGCAGGTCAAGCTCGCGGGCGTCGCGCAGCGGCTCGTGCGCCGCGCGTGGATGGTCGGCGCCGAGCTCGTCGTCGAGGACGGTGCGCCGGTGCGCGCGGTGCTCACCGACGTCTACGCCGCGCTCGGGCTCGAGCTCGACCCGGCGACCGCCGCCGCCGTCGAGGACGTCGCGCCTCAGGTCACCGTGGACGACGTCGAGCGGGCGCTGCTCGGCGCGTTTCCGATCGGCGCGCGGCTGGCGCTCGACGACGGGCTGGTCGCCGCCGCGGAGGCACTCGCCCCGCGGCACTCCGTCGCGTCCTAGCGCGGCCGCCGCGGCGGCAGGCGCCGCTGGCGTGCCTGGCTGCGCGGCCGCCGAGACTGCCTGGCGGGTGAGGGAGGGTGGGAGCTATTGGCGTCTCGATGGGGTTCCAGGCCCCTCGAAACGCCAATGGCCCTGGTGACGTGGCGGGTCCTCGCTCCACCCTCCCTCTCACCAGCCCAGCTCGGCGTCCATCGGGGCGCGCGCGATTCCGGCGCGCGCGGCGGTGCTACCCCGTGACGGGATCGTGGTCCGGCCAGGGCACCGCCGCGATGCGCGACCGGGCCGCCTCGTCGGCATCACGCAGCAGGTCGTAGTCCTCCTGTCCGACCGGGTAGGCGCCGACCACGGAGAAGTCGCCCGACGCACCGGCGCGGCGATGCCCCGTCCCGGCCGGCAGGACGACCACGTCGCCCGCCGCGACCGCGAATGCGGTGCCCTGCGGCCCGCCGAGCTCGAGCGTCGCCGAGCCCGCGACGACGCCGAGCACCTCGTGCGACGTCGGGTGGAAGTGGTGGAAGTCGAACACGCCGTCGACCCACGACCCGCCCCAGCCGTTGGACGCGAACAGCTCGCGGCAGGCGTCGGGCCCGGCCGCCGCCGCGTCGACGCCGCGGTACAGCAGCACCGGCAGCTTGGGATGGTTGGGGATCACGTCGCCCGCGGGCGCGTGCCAGCTCTGGCGCTCCATCCCGCCGGGCTACCCGGCGGTGGCCACGCGGTACAGCTCGTCGGTCAGGGCGCCGGCGGTGATCGCCTTGTGGCACCAGCCATCGACGCCCGCCGCCTCCGCCGCGCGCTCGAGCTCCGGCAGTGCGAGCGAGGAGACGAGGAGGATGCGCACACCCGGGAGCAGCTCGCGCAGCTCGCGCACGAGCGCGGCGGGGTTCTCCACGTCCGGCAGCACGAGGTCGAGCAGCACCGCGTCGGCCGGCGTCGTGCGCGCGATGTCGAGCAGCTCGGTGCCCGTCCTGGCGGTCCCGGCGTGCACGAAGCGCTCGTCGTCGTCCAGCCAGGCGGTGACCAGCGCGGGGAAGCCCATCGAGTCGTCGCAGATCAGCACGCGGAGCATGGAGCGCGCCAAGCCTACGCCGACCGCCGGTCGTCCGGCGACGGCGGCTTCGGCGCGGCGGGTCTCGGGTAATGTCGCCCACCATGGCCGTTGAAGCCGCCGCCGCAGACGTCGCCGTCCTCCGCCGTCTGCTCGACGGGGAGCACGCGGCCACCCGCGATCGGGTCCGCGAGACCCTGGCGCAGCCCGAGTTCGCCCCCGTGGTCGCCGTGCCGATGGGCGAGTACCGCGAGCGGATCCTCGAGCTCACCACCCAGCTCGCACGCCAGGGCGCGACGAGCCTCGCCTACCCGCCCGAGTACGGCGGCGAGGACGACGTCGGGGCCTCGATCGCGGGCTTCGAGACGTTCGCCTTCGGCGACCTGTCGCTGGTGGTCAAGATCGGCGTCCAGTTCGGGCTCTGGGGCGGCGCGGTGCTGCATCTCGGCACCAAGCGCCACCACGACGCCTATCTCGCCGACACCGCGCGGCTCGACCTTCCCGGCTGCTTTGCGATGACCGAGATGGGCCACGGCTCCAACGTCCAGGAGCTGCGCACGACCGCGACCTATGACCGCGAGACGGACGAGCTCGTGATCAACACGCCGGAGCAGTCGGCGACCAAGGAGTGGATCGGCAACGCCGCCTGCCACGGCCGGATCGCGGCGGTGTTCTGCCAGCTCGTGGTCGACGACGGCCACGAGGACCCGGGCCGCGGCGTGCATTGCGTCGTCGTCCCGATCCGCGATGACAAGGGGCGCCCGCTCGACGGCGTGACGATCGCGGACTGCGGCCACAAGCTCGGCCTGAACGGCGTCGACAACGGCCGGCTCGCCTTCGACCACGTGCGCGTCCCGCGCGCCAATCTGCTCGACCGCTACGCGCAGATCACCGACGAGGGCGTCTACCACAGCTCGATCGAGAACCGCAACGCGCGCTTCTTCACGATGGTCAGCACGCTGATCCAGGGCCGCGTGTGCATCGGCGCCGCCGGGGTCAGCGTCTCCAAGGTCGCGCTCACGGTGGCGATCCGCCACGCGCTGCACCGGCGCCAGTTCGGACCCCCGAACGGGCCGGAGGTGGTGCTGATGGACTACCGCACCCACCAGCGCCGGCTGCTGCCCGCGCTCGCGACGACCTACGGGCTGTCGTTCGCCCAGCAGGAGCTGACCGCCGACACCCACCGCGCGTTCACCGAGCCCGGCTATCCCGAGGCGGAGCGGCGCAAGCTGGAGACGCGCGCCTCGGCGCTGAAGGCGATGGCGACCTGGCACGCGACCCACACGGTGCAGAGCTGCCGCGAGGCGTGCGGCGGCGCGGGCTACCTGGCCCGGAACCGCTTCGCCGCGCTGAAGGCCGACTCGGACGTGTTCACGACGTTCGAGGGCGACAACGTCGTCCTGCAGCAGCTGGTGGCCAAGAACCTGCTCACGAACTACCGCGACGACTTCGGCGAGCTCGACCCGCTGGGCACCGCCGTCTTCGTCGCCGGCCAGGTGTGGGAGACGGTGGTCGAGCGCACCGCCGCGCGCGAGATCGTCACCCGGATCGCCGACGAGCTGCGCCCGAGCCGCGACGACGATCGCGATCTGCTCGACCGCGAGTGGCAGCGCGAGCTGTTCGCCTGGCGCGAGGAGCACGTCATCTCCACCGCCGCGCGGCGGCTGAAGCGCGGCATCGACAACGGCGGGGACCCGTTCAGCGTCCTGATCGACGCCCAGGACCACGTGGTCCTGTGCGCCAAGGTCCACGGCGAGCGGCTGGTGCTGGAGGCGTTCGACCGCGCGATCGCGCGCTGCCCGGACCCGGACACGCGCGAGCTGCTCGACCGGCTGTGCAGCCTGTACGCGCTGTGGCACGTCGAGGCGGACCGCGGCTGGTTCCAGGAGCACGGCCGGCTGTCATCGACGCGCTCGAAGGCGGTGCTGAAGGCGGTCAACACGCTGTGCGGCGAGTTGCGCGAGCACGCGGGCGCGCTCGTCGCGGCGTTCGGGATTCCCGAGCAGCAGCTGGCCGAGGGCATCGGCCGCGACTCCTAGTGGAGCTCCGGCACCTCCGCTACTTCGTCGCGGTGGCCGAGGAGCTGCACTTCCGCCGCGCAGCGGAGCGGCTGCACGTGTCCCAGCCGCCGCTGTCGCAGCAGATCCGGGCACTGGAGACCGAGCTCGGGGTGACGCTGCTCGAGCGCAACCGCCGGCGCGTCGAGCTGACGGCGGCGGGCGCCGCGCTGCTCGCCGAGGCGCGCGCGATCCTGGCCCAGGTCGACCACGCCGTCGAGCTCACGCAGCGGGTCGCGCGCGGTGAGGCGGGCGCGCTCGCGATCGGCTTCGTCGGGTCGGCGATGTACGGGCGCCTGCCCGACGTCGTGCGGGCGTTCCATGCCGAGCGCCCCTCGGTGGATCTGCGGCTGCGCGAGTTCCCGACGGCCGAGGCGCTGGCGGCGCTGGCCGACGGGCGCATCGACGTCGGCGTCGTGCGCCCGGGGAAGGTCGAGGCCGGCGTCGAGATCGACGTCGTCCAGCGCGAGGAGGTGCTGGCCGCCCTGCCGGACCGGCACCGGCTGGCGTCGCGCACTTCGCTCGCGCTCGGTGACCTCGGCGGCGAGGCGTTCGTGCTGCTCGCCCGGCGCGAGGCGCCCGGGCTGTTCGGCGCGCTCGACGCGGCGATGTCGGAGATCGGGGTGGCGCCGCGCGAGGTCCAGGAGGTGAGCGAGCTGCGGACGGTGCTCGGGCTCGTCTCCGCCGGCGTCGGCGTCTCGCTCGTGCCGGCGTCGGTCGCGAGCGGGGAGCGCTCCGGCGTGGTCTTCCGGCCGCTGACCGGGCGGGCGCCGACGGTCGAGCTGGCGCTGGCCTGGCGCGCCGGGGACGCGTCGCCGGCGCTGGCGGCGTTCCTCGAGCTCGCCCGAACCGGGCTGCGAGGACCGCCTTAACGAGAAAGCGCCCCCGGTATGGACTGCGTGAGGGGGCGCTGTTCCCGTGGGATGAGGAGAGGGACAGCGAATGTACGGCCGATCCGCAGGCGGGTCCAATACTTCTTGGCCCTGCCGGTGATAGGGAATGCGTCTTTAGCAAAGTCCTAGCGAAGCCTTAGGCGACTCCCAGTGTCGGAGGTCAGCCTGCGTGACATGGATTCCCGCAAGCTGCTCATCACCGTCGCCGCGGCGGGCCTGCTCGGAGGAGTGGGCGGTGCCGCGATCGACCACGAGCTCGGTGGTGCGGGCGGCACGGCGACGGCCGCCCCGCGCACGGCGGCCGCCCCGGCCACGGCGACGACCACGACCCCGGCCTCGAACGGCACGGCGCTCACCGCCGGCGCCATCTACAACCGCTCCAAGGACGCCGTCGCGTTCATCACGTCGCAATCGCCGCAGGGGACCGCCACCGGCACCGGCTTCGCGATCTCCAAGGACGGCTATCTGGTCACGAACGCCCATGTGGTCTCGGGCGCCTCGAAGGTCACCGTCAAGGTCGGCGACTCGAAGTCGGTCACCGCCAAGGTCGTCGGCATCGACGAGTCGAGCGACATCGCCCTGCTGAAGATCCCCACGGCCGGCCTGTCGCTGACGACGCTCACGCTCGGGGACTCCCAGGCGATCAACGTCGGCGATCCCGTGTATGCGATCGGCAACCCGTTCGGCCTCGATCGCACGCTGACCACGGGCGTGGTCTCCGCGCTGCAGCGCTCGATCGACGCGCCCAACGGCTTCGCGATCTCGAACGTCATCCAGACCGACGCGGCGCTCAATCCCGGCAACTCCGGCGGTCCGCTGCTCGACGCCTCCGGGCGCGTGATCGGCATCAACTCGCAGATCGAGTCCAATTCGACGAGCGCGACCGGCCAGGGCCAGAACTCCGGCATCGGCTTCGCCGTCCCGTCGAACACGGTCAAGCGCGTGGTCGACCAGCTGCGCGCCACCGGCAAGGCGTCGCACGCCTACCTCGGCGTGTCGCTCGCGGACACCGCCAACAACGGCGGCGCGACCGTCGGCGCGCTGACGGCGAACGGCCCGGCGCAGCAGGCCGGCGTCCAGCGCGGGGACGTCGTGACGGCGGTCGACGGCCAGGCCGTGCAGACCTCCGAGGACCTCACGAGCGCGGTCGACGCGAAGGCGCCGGGCGACACCATGAAGCTGACGGTCAAGCGCTCAGGCGCGACGAAGACGATCGACGTGAAGCTGGGCACGCGCCCCAACACGTCGGCGGTGTCGCAGCAGGCGCAATCCCAGCCAAACCTCCCGCAGGGGCTGCTCCCCTAGGCCCTGTGGGAATCCCGCGGGCCCCGTCTCTCAATCCCAGGCCCGCGGTGGGAGGAGGCGGAGCGGCGGTCGGTCCCTGGCGACCGGCCGCCGCTTCCGCCGTGCCCCCCCGGGTCCGCGCCGGGGCGGGTGAGTCGTTACCGTCCGCGCATGGGGCTCACCACGCCGTTGCGGGTCGTCGTCACCGGTGCGGGCAACGCGGTCGAGCGGATCGACCGGATCCTGTCCGCGATCGAGACGCTGGCCGTCTCCATCCGCTCGATCGAGATCGACATGCGCGGCATGCGGTCCGACCTGCGTGAGGTCATCGACGGCGTGGAGGGGCTGCGCGGCTCCGTCACCGCGCTCGACGGCGCGGTGAGCGGCATCCGCGACGCGACGGTCGGCCTCGAGACGCGCGTCGACGACCTCCAGGACACGCTGCAGCACGTGGACGCGCTGGCCCGCAGCGTCCCGCGGGTGCGCCGGCGCGCCGCCCGCGCCCGCGAGGCGTCCGGCGGCATCGAGCCCGCGGTCTAACCGCGGGCCCGCGGCCCGACCGCCGCCAGCAGCGATTGCGCGAAGCCGGTCAGGCGCTCGACCGAGTAGCGCTCCGGATCGGTCAGCAGCAGCCGCCCGGCCTCCTCGCCGACGGACAGGATCGCGCGCGTCAGCAGGTCCTCGTCGAGCTCGCGCATGCCGCCCCGGTGCTCGAGGCCCCAGCGCACCAGCACCCGCAGCTGCTCGAGCAGCTTGGCGCGCTTGCGCTCGACCTCCCGCCGCACCAGCCGCGGGGTGCCCTCGATCGGCAGCAGGATCAGCCGCCAGGTGTCCGGGTGGCGGGCGACGGCCGCCAGGAACGCGCGCAGCGACTCCAGCAGCACGTCGTCGGGGTCGCGCGGGCCGGGATCGGCGGGGACGATCGCCGCCAGCACGCGCAGCGCCCGCTGCTCCTCGCGCACGACGAGCGCCGCCAGCAGGACGGGCAGGCTGGGGTAGGCGCCGTAGACGACGGGCCGGGTGACGCCGACCGCACGGGCGACCGCCTCCATGGAGACCGCGCGGTAGCCCTGGGTGGCGATCAGGGCCAGCGCGGCGTCGAGCACCTGCTCGCGGCGCTCGGCCATGGGGACGCGCTTGGCGTACGGGCGCCGCCGCCGCGCGCTGGTCATGCCGCGTCCGGGCGGTCGAGCAGGCGCAGCGCGGCGCTGGTGAAGCCGGCGATCCGCTCGGTGGGATAGGCGCGCGGGTGGGCGAGCACGAGCCGGGCGGCATCCTGGGCGAGCGTCAGGATCATGCGTGCGGTCAGCTCGGCGTCGAGTGCCGGCCCACCGCGGCGCTCCAGTCCCCAGGCCACGAGCTGCTCGAGCTGGCCCAGGATCGCGGTCCGGTTGCGCTCGATGCGCTCCTGCAGGCGTCCCGGCGTGGCGTCCGGCGGCAGGAGGATCAGATGCCAGCGGTCGGGGTGCGCCCGCACGGCGCGCACGAACGTCGCCACGCCCTCGGTCAGCAGCGCGTCCGGGTCGGCGGCGGTCGGGTCCTGCGGGATCGCGGCCTGCACGTCGGCCAGCGCCCGCGGCTCCTCGCGCTCGGCCAGCGCGTCCAGCAGCCCGTCGAGGTCGTCGAACAGCGTGTAGACGAGCGGTCGCGTGACGCCCGCCGCCTTGGCCACCGCCTCGACGGAAAGGCCCTGCATCCCGCCGGAGCGGATCGCCCGCAGCGTCACGTCGAGGATCTGCTCGCGGCGGTCCTCGGCGCTCATGCGGGGGGCCCGGGGCATGAGCGTCCATCCTGCCACGGCCACGGCGGCGGCAGCGCCTGCGCCCGGCGCAGGTGGTTTACTACGCCGGTGTAACTGACGCGACCGTAGCTTTGGGTATCGCGAGAGGAGCCCGACGGACATGTCTTCCACAGCCATCGCAGCCGCCGCAGGGGCGGCGGCCCCCGCCGGCGGATCGCCGCTCGCGCAGGTGGTGATCGCCAGCACCGGCGCGACCGTCGTGATCGCCGTGCTGCTCGCGGTGGGGATGCGCAAGCGCGCGGGCGGCTCGTTCGCGTGGCTGGACCGCCTGGAGGCGCTGAGCGCGGCCGGGACCGGTCTGCCCGGCTGGGCGGCGCTGCCCGTCACCGTCGGCGCCGGGGCGCTGATCGCGGCCGTCTTCGGGCTGCAATGGGATGTCGCCCTGCACGCCGACCAGGGCCGCGATCCCGGGCCGCTGGCCAACCCGTCGCACTACTTCATCCTGGTCGGCCTGCTGGGGATCCTCGCCGCCGGATGGCTGGCGATCGTGCTCCCGCGCGAGCGGCCGGGACCGGCGGCGGTCCGGATCGCGAGCGATTGGTACGCGCCGGTCGGCGGGCTGGCGATGATGGGCAGCGCCGGCTTCGCGCTGCTGGGCTTCCCGCTCGACGACCTGTGGCACCGGCTGTTCGGCCAGGACGTGACGCTGTGGGGACCGACCCACCTGATCATGCTCGGCGGGGCCGGGTTCACGCTCGTCGGCATGGGGATCCTGATGGTCGAGGGGCGGCTCGCCGCCCGGAGGCGCGGCTGGCGCTGGCCGCTCGCACGCCAGCGCGTCCGGCTGACCCTCTTGTGCGGCGGCCTGCTGGCCGGCCTCTCGATCTACCAGGACGAGTTCGACTACGGCATCCCGCAGTTCCGGCTGCTGTTCCACCCGATGCTGATCGCGCTCGCCGCGTCGGCCGTGCTCGTCGCCGCCCGCCTGCTGGGCGGCCGCGGCGCGGCGCTGTATGCCGTCGCGTTCTTCGTGGTCGTGCGCGGGGCGGTGACCGTGCTGGTCGGCCCGGTCCTCGGCGAGACCACCGGCCACTTCCCGCTCTACGTCGTCGAGGGTCTGCTCGTCGAGGCGACGGCGCTCGCGCTCGGCGTCGAGCGCGAGCGGCGCTTCGGGCTCGTCGCGGCAGCGCTGATCGGGACGGTCGGGACCGCCGCCGAGTTCGCCTGGAGCCACGTCTGGTTCCCGGTCGCGTGGCCGGCGCACCTGCTGCCCGCTGCGATCGCGGTCGCGCTGCCGGTCGCGCTCGCCGGGTCGGTGCTCGGGACGTTCCTCGCCGGCGGGATGCGGCTGCGCCTGCCGGGCGACGGCCGGCGCGCGTTCGCCGGCGCGTTCGGCGCCGCCTGCGTGATCGGGGCGATCGGGGTCGCGCTGCTGCCGACGAGCGTCCCGCGCGTACGGGCCGACGTCACCCTGACCCCGGCCGGGACGACCACCGGCGGCCGGCTCGTGGACGCGTCCGTGCGGATCACGCCGGCGAACGCGCTCGACGGCGCCGACTGGTTGCGGACGGTCGCCTGGCAGGGCGGCGGCCGGGTCGAGGGCGCGCCGCTGCGGCGCACGGGCGCGGGCACGTACGTGGCGCGCGAGCCGATCCCGGTCGGCGGCTCGTGGAAGGCCGCGCTGCGCTTCCATCGCGGCGGCGCGATGGCCTCCGCGGTGATCTACCTCCCCGCCGACCCGGCGATCGCCGGCGCGCGCGAGGTCCCGGCGGCGAGGCACTTCTCGCGGCCCTTCGTCGCCGACCACCTGATCCTCCAGCGCGAGCGCAAGGCCGGCGCCACCGGGATCCTGTGGACGGGCGCGATCATTGCGGTGATGGGGATCGTCGCCGTCCTGTTCGCGGGGCTCGGCGCCGCGCTCGTGCGGCTGTCGCGGGCCGGCGCGCCGGCGCCGGAGCCGGTGCCGGCCGGTCGCCCGCTGGAGGTCGCGTGATGCGCCGCCGCAGCGGCGCGCTGCTCGGCCTCGCCGGCACCGGCGTCGCCTCGGTGCTCGGGCTCGACGCGGTCGACCGCCGCCGCGTGCGCGCCGATCCCGCCTACCGCCTGCTGTTCGAGGCGCCGCCCGGGGAGGAACGCGCCGTCGTCTCGCGCGACGGCACCCGCCTGCACGCCGAGCTCTACGGGCCTGCCGACGCGCCGCCGGTCGTGCTGGTCCACGGCTGGACCTGCGCGCTGCGCTTCTGGCGGCGCCAGGTCCGCGACCTGATGGCCGACCACCGTGTGATCGCGTACGACCTACGCGGCCACGGGCGCTCGGGCTCGGCCGGCGGTGGCGACTGGTCCCCGGACGCGCTGGCCGACGACCTGCAGGCCGTGCTCGAGCAGTGCGCCGCCGATCGCCGCGTGCTGCTGGCCGGGCACTCGCTCGGCGCGATGACGATCGTCGCCTGGGCGGGCCGGCACCCCGACCAGGTGCGCGAGCGCGCGAGCGCGGCCGCATTGATCAACACCGGCCTCGGCGATCTGATCTCCGAATCGCTGCTCGTCCGCACGCCGGACGCGCTGAGCCGCGTGCAGCAGGCGCTCGGCGGGATGCTGCTCGGGCTGGCCGCGCCGCTGCCGCCGCGGCCCGACCCGATCACCCACCGCGCGATCCGCTACATCGCGCTGTCCGCGTCGGCGAGCCCCGCCGCGGTGCGCTTCACCGAGGACCTCGTCCTGTCGAGCAACCCGCGCGTGCGCGCCGCCTGCGGGCGCGAGCTGACGCGCCTGGACCTGCGTGAGCGGGCCCAGCACCTGACCGTCCCGACGCTCGTCGTCGCCGGCACGGACGACAAGCTCACCCCGCCGGTGCACGCGCACGCGCTCGCCGAGTCGCTGCCGGACCCGCTCGGCGTCCTCGAGCTCGACGGCTCGGGCCACATGAGCCCGCTGGAGCGCGCGGACGAGATCACCCGCGCGCTGGTCCGGCTGCCGGGCCCGATCCCGTCCGCCGCCGCGGTGTAGGAGCGCTTACGGGCCGCGGTGGCCGAAGCCGCGCAGCCCGCCGCCACCCGGCCGCGTCCGCTGCGCGAACTGGTCGAAACGATCGTCGAAGCGCTTGAGGATCTCGTCCGCGCGGTCCTGCGTCAGCCGCTTGTCCTTGACCGCCTGGCTGAGGCCGGTCGCGATCACCTTGCGCACGGCGTCCTTGACGTCGGTCAGCTGCTTGCCCTGTCCCTTGGCGACGTCGGCGAGGCTGCTGCCGGAACGCAGCCGCTCGAACAGCTCCTGGCGCGTGAGGCCGAGCGTCGTGGCCGCCGCGTCGATCGCCTGCCCGGGGCCGCCGTGGTCGAAGCGCCCGCGGCGCCCGAAGCGCCCGGAGCCGCTCAGCACGTGGCCGTCCTGCGCGCGGCGGTTCTTGATCCGGTCGGCCTGGTCCTGCGTGAGCCGGCCGTCCTTGACCGCCTGATCGAGCTGGCTGGCCTCGGCCGCCGACAGCGCGTCATGGAGCGCCTGCGGGGTCACGTTGAGGCGCTTGGCGGCGTCGTTGAGGATCGACTGCTCGGGGTCGGACTCGTCGTGGGCCGCGGCGACCGCGCCGGCACCACCCGCGGCGAGGACCACGCCGGTGAAGGCGAGGACCGCGATGCGTCTGGGCTTCATGACCGCAAGGATGCCACCGGTCCATAAAAGCGGCTGAAGTACCCCTCGCTCCGGTATTTCCGATAGGGTTACTAGGAAATGGTGGAGGCAGTCGTGCACCGACCGGCGGGGGCCGGGGTCGTGGAGCGCGCCGGCGGGATGCTGGCGCTCGCGCTGCGCGTGGGCGCGGCGCTCGCGACGCCGCCGTTCGCGTGGCGGCGCGAGGCGGCGATCTTCCTCGCCGCCGTGCTGCGCCGGACGCTGCCGGCGATCGCGCTCTCGATCGCGCTCTGGGGCTTCGCCGGCCCGGGACTGCAGGCCGGGAACTTCCTCGTGCTGTTCGGCGCTCCGGATCGCGCCGGCGGGTTCATGGTCGTGGCGATCCTGCGCGAGTTCGGGACCTTCGTGACCGCGACGGTCGTCGCGGGCGTGGCGGGGACGATGCTCACGTCCGAGCTGGGCGCGCGGCGCGTGCGGGGCGAGCTCGACGCGCTGAGCGTGCTCGCCGTCGATCCCGTCGCGGCGCTCGTGGCGCCGCGCGTGGTGGCGCTGGTGCTCGCGCTGGTCGGGCTCGACCTGATCGCGCTGGTGGCCGGCGTGGCCGGCGGCTACGTCGCCGACGTCGGGGTGCTCGGGTCGACCACCGGCGCGTTCCTGGCGTCGTTCTTCGCCAACACGACGTTCGTGGACCTCGTCGCGTCGGTCCTGAAGGTGGCGATCTTCGGCGCCTTGATCGGGCTGATCTGCGCCTGGCACGGGCTCAACGCGACCGGCGGACCCGAGGGCGTCGGGCGTGCGGTCAACCGGGCCGTCGTCGGGTGCCTGATCGCGATCTTCGCGGTCAACCTCGTCTTCATCCAGGGCCTGCTGGCGGCGTTCCCGGACCTCGGCGTGCTGCGGTGAGGTTCCCGCGCCGCGATCCGCTGCCGCCGCCGCGCGGGGCGCTGGCCACGGTCGGCGAGGTCGGCTCGTTCGCCGTGCGGCTCGCGCGCGACGTCCCGCGCACCCGCCGCTACGGCGGCGAGATCCTGCGCCAGGCGGCGATCGTCGCCAGCGGCTCGACGCTCGTCATCTGCGTGATCGCCTTCCTCGCCGGCGGCTCGTGCGGCCTCGAGAGCTCGGCGCTCGCGCGGTCGTTCGGCACCGCGCCGATCGCGGCCGGCTTCAGCGCCTGGTGCACGCTGCGCGAGGTCGTCCCGTTCGTGTTCGGCTACGTGCTGGCGGCGAAGGTCGGCTGCGGCCTGGTCGCCGAGCTCGGCGCCATGCGCGTGGACGAGGAGGTGGACGCGCTGGACGCGATGAGCATCCGCTCGCTCGCCTATCTGGGCGGGACGCGCCTGCTCGGCTGCGCGCTGGTGCTGCCGGCCGCCTACGTGCTGGCGATCGCCTCGGCCTACGGCGCGGCAGCCATGATGTCGCTCGGACGCTTCCATGACGTGAGCGGCGGGACCTGGGAGAGCTTCTTCCTGCTCTTCCAGGATCCGACCGACCTGCTCTTCAGCGGCCTCAAGGCCCTCGCGATCAGCGCCTGGGTGGTCACCGTCTCGCTCTCCTACGGCTACGGGGTGCGCGGCGGCCCGGTCGACGTGGGCGTGGCGACCGCGCGCTCGATGGCGGTCAACATCATCGGCGTCACGTTCATCTCGACGGCGGGGACGCTGCTGTTCTGGGGCGCCAACCCGCGGCTGCCGCTCGGATGAGGTGGGTGGCATTCCTGGTCGCCGCGGCGCTGCTGGCGGGCTGCGGCGGCGGATCCCGGCGGCTGACGATCGTGCTGACCGACGCGCGCGGGCTCGTGCCGGGCGCCGAGGTCCGCGTGGCCGGCCTGAAGGTCGGCTCGGTCGACCGGGTGGGGCTCGGCCGCGACGGGCTGCCACACGTGGCGCTGACGGTGCAGCGCAGCGTCGATCTGCGTGCCGGCGCGCGGGCCGCGCTGCGGCTGGCGTCGCTGTCGGGAGAGCGCAACCGCTACGTCGCGCTGGACCCCGGCGCGGGTCCGCCGCTGCCCGGCGGCGCCACGCTCGGCGTCGGCCGCACCCGCTCGCCGGTCGAGATCGACGACGTGCTGTCGGCGCTCGACGTGCGCACGCGAGCCGACGTCCGCGGCGTGCTGCGCGGCCTGCGCGCCGCCACGGCCGGTCGTGCGGCCGACCTGGCGGCGACGCTGCGCGCGGCACCCGACGCGCTCGGCGCCGCCGCGGACGCGCTGCGCGACGTGGACGGCGACGGCGCGGCGCTGCGCTCGCTGGTGCGCGACGCGCGCGGGGTCAGCGGCGCGCTCGCGGCCGGGCGCGCCACCGTCGGCGCGTCGGTCGACCGCGTGGCCGGACTGCTGCAGCGCACCGCCGGCCGCGCCCGTGCGCTGGACGCCACCGTGGCCGGCCTCCCGGCCGCGCTGCGCTCCGCGGACGGCGCGCTGGGGCGGGCCCGCCGGACGCTGCCGCTGCTCGACACGCTGGCGCAGGCCGCCCGGCCCGGGACGGCGCAGCTCGCCGCGGCCGCCCCGGAGCTCGAGCGCGCCGCCATCGCCGCGGCGCCGGTGCTGGCCGAGGCGCGCCGGATCACGCCCGCGCAGTTGCGCGCCGTCACGCCGCTGCTGCGGACCGCGACCCCGGTCCTGAGGCGCCTGGCCCCCGTGCTCGCGCGGCTGAACCCGATGCTCGACGAGGCCCGGGTGCGCCTGCCGGACTTCTTCTCGTTCTTCTCCAACTGGGCCGACTTCACCGCGAACTACGACGCCAACGGCCACGCGGCGCGCGTCGGGATCGTGCTGCCGCCGCCCGACACGAAGGTCGCCTCGCCCGACCGCCAGGAGCCCGGACTGCTCGCCAAGCCCTACCTGCGTACTCCGGGCGCGCTCGAGTCCGACCCGTGGACGCACTACCAGGACTCGTTCGTGGCGGGCAGCGGATGACGCGCGCGCTTGCCGCGCTCGTCGCGGTCCTCGCACTCGCCGGTTGCGGCGGAGGCCGGGTGGTGCGCGCGGAGTTCACCAGCGCGCGCGGGCTCGTCGAGGGCAACGACGTCCGCCTCCACGGCGCGGTCGCCGGCACGGTCCGGAGGATCGAGCTGACCCGGCGGGGGACCGCGAGGGTGACGCTGGCGCTGCGGGCCGGCGTGCCCGGCCCGCGCTCCGACGCGGCGGCGACCGTCCGCCCTGCCGACCTCCTGGGCGACACCTACGTCGCCTACGAGCCGGGTACGAGCCGCACGCCGCTGCGCGGAGCCATGGGGGTGGCCCGCACGGCGGCGGCGGCTCGGCTCGACGACCTGCTGCAGACATTCGACCCCGGCGTGCGCGCCGGGCTGCGCGCGCTGCTCGTCGAGTCCGGCATCGCGCTGGACGATCGCGGCGCCGACCTCGGCCGGCTGACCGTGGCGCTGCGCCCGGCGCTCGACGCCGCCGACGGGACGCTGCGACGGCTCGCGGCCGAGGAGGGCGCGCTGCGGTCGCTGATCGGCGACGCCGAGCGGGCCGCGACGCCACTCGCCGCACGCGGACGCGACCTCGCCGGCCTCGTGGACCGGCTCGACCGCGTGCTCGCCGAGACCGGCCGCCGCGGTGGCGCGCTCGGCGCCGGGCTGGAGGGGATGCCGGCGACGCTGCGCGCCGTGCGCTCGACCGCCGGGCGGCTCGCGACGACCGTCACCGCCGCTCGGCCGCTGGCGGCGCAGTTGCGCGACGTCGCGCCCGCTCTTGGCCGCGTGGTCAGCGGCGCGCCGGCGCTGATCGGGGAGGCGCGCAGCACGATCCGGAGCGCGAGCCCGGCACTGGCGACGCTGCGCTCGACGCTCGTGGCCGGCGCGCCGGCGCTGCGCTCGCTGGCCGCCGGGTCGGCCGCGCTGGCGGGCGTCGCCCCCGAGACGGCGCAGCTCGCGTCCGAGATCGCCCCGGCGTCGGCCGGCATCTCGCAGGGCTTCTTCGAGAACTTCGCCGACCAGGCCGCCGAGTCCGGCCGCCAGCCGTTCGACCCGTTCGCGGACCCGACGCGCGCCTACTGGCGCGGCGCCGCGGTGCTCTCGTGCGAGACGTTCGGCGTACCGGTGGCGCCGGGCTGCCTGGACCGGGTCCTGCCGTCGCCGTCGCCGTCGCCGGCGCCTTCGCCATCGCGAAAGCGCCGCCCGCCGGTCGCGCTGCCGAAGCCGGCGCCGAAGCCCGTCCTGCCGTTGCCCGTCCCCGTGCCGACCGTCCCGCCGCAGCTGACGGACCTGCTCGATTCGCTGCTGAAGCCATGAGGCGGCGGGCCGAGCGCAACCCGAAGGTCGCCGGCGGCGTGGTGCTCGCCGTCGCGGCGCTGCTCGCGCTCGTCTCGACGCTCGCCGTCAACGGCGCGCCCGGGCACCCGCTGCGGATCGCGCTGCCGGGCAACGCGCCGCTGCTGCATGCCGGCGACGAGGTCCGGCTCGCCGGCCGCCGGATCGGGACGGTCACGGCCGTCCAGCCGGGCGTCGGCCACGCGATCGCCCGGCTGTCGGTCGACCGGCCGCTCGGCCGCGTCTCGGCGCGCGTGCGGCTGCGCGGCATGGCCGGCGCGGTCTATGTCGAGCTGACGCCCGGCGGGAGCGGGCGCACGAGCGCCTCGGTCGACCTGCCGCACCTGATCGCCGGCTTCGACGCCGATACCCGCGCCGCGCTCGCACGCACGGTGACCAACGCCGGGGACGGGCTCGCCGGCCGTGGCGAAGCGCTCAACGGCGCGCTCGCCGCCGCGCCCGGAGCGCTGAGCGGCGCGACGCCGCTGCTGCGCGCGACCCGCGACGCCGGCGGACTGCTGGCGCCGGCCGACGCCGTCGCCCGCGCGGCCGGTCCGCGTACCGGCCCGCTCGCCGGCGCCGCTGCGCGGCTGACCGCGCCGGTCGCCGACCGCACGCCCGCGCTCGGCCGGACACTGGCGGAGCTGCCGCCCCTGGAGGCGACCGCGCGCGCCGCGCTGCCCGGCGCCGACGCGCTGCTCGCCGACGCCGAGCCCGCGGTGCGCCGGCTGCGGCCCGCGGTCGCCGCGCTCGCCCGCCTGCTCCCGGACGCGCGCGCCCTCGAGCGCGAGCGGACCCGGCTGCGCGAGGGCACCCGCCTGCTGCAGGCCGCCGGCCCCGTGCTGGACTCCGCGGCGCCGCTGCTGCGCGACGCCCGCTGGGCGATGTCGGCGCTCGCGCCGGCCGCCGCCCCGCTCGGCGTCCTGGCGCGCGCGCTCGTCCCGTACCGGCGCGAGCTCGTCGAGGCGCCGCTCGGCTTCACCCGCTGGGGCGACTTCCGCTACGACGAGGGCCAGGGCGCCGGCCATCGCGCCGTGCGCTTCACGATGGTCTTCACGTGCGCGAAGGCGCGCGACGCCTATCCGGCGCCCGGAGCCGCCGAGGGGGAGCGCACGCCGTGCCGGTGACCGACCACCGGGCGCGGCTCGGGGTGCTCCTGATCGCCGCCACCCTGCTGGCGATCGCGCTCGCGTGGTGGCGGCCGGACCCGTTCGCGCATCACACGACCGTGCGGGCGCTGTTCGCCGATGCGGGCGCCCTGGCGAAGATCGGCGCCGAGGTGCGGATCGCAGGCACGCCGGCCGGCAGGGTGGTCGCCCGCGAGCGCCGCGGCCGGCTCGCGCTCGTGACCATGCAGCTCGACCCGGAGGCCGGGCCGGTGCACGCGGACGCGACCGCCGAGCTGCGCCCGCGACTGCTGTTCGAGGGGACCGCCTACGTCGACCTCGCCCCAGGGTCACCCGAGTCGCCGGGGCTCGGGAACGCCGCGATCCCCGCGTCACATACGCGCTCGGCGGTGTCGATGGCGGACGCCCTGTCCGTGCTCGACCGGCCGACCCGCGCCGCGCTCCGGACCGACGCACACGAGCTCCGCGGGGCGATCGACGCCCCCGCCGCCCAGGACGTGCTGCGCGCGCTTCCCGGGCTCACCCACGCCGCCGCCCGCGCCGCGACCGCGGCCCGCGGGGCGAACGGCGACGGGCTCGCCCGCGCGGTGCGCGGGTTCTCGCGGGTCGCCCGGGCGGTCGACGCCCGGCGCGCGGAGCTGGTCCCCCTGGCCGGCGCGGCCGCCGCCGCCGCGCGGGCGGCGGACCGCCCGGCGCTCGACCGCGCGCTGGCCGGCCTACCCGTCACGGTGGCCGACGTGCGCGCTGGGGGCGACGCCGCGTCCGGCATCCTCGACCGGCTGGACCCCCTGGCCCGCGAGCTCGTGCCCGCCGCCCGCGCCGTCGATCCCAGCTTGCGCGCGCTGCGCCCGGTCCTGCGCTCGGCCGCGCCGGTGCTGCGGGACGCGCGGCCGCTGGCCGGCGATGCGCGCGCCACGCTGGGCGCCGGCGCGAGCGCGGCGCCGGCCGCGCAGGACGCGCTGCGCGCGGTCGACGGCGCGACCGGCGTGTTCGCCGGCGGCCTGCTCGCGGCGCTCGAGCGCCGGACGGCCCTCGGCACGCCCGCCTACCTCGCGTTCCTCGGCCTGTTCGCCGGCGGCGGCGGGGCGAGCCGTCCGTTCGACCCGTCCGGCGCCGGGCACTTCATGCGCTTCGGCTTCCGCTTCCTCACGGGCGCCGGCCGGCCCGCGCCGCCGTGCGACCTGCTGGCCCGGGCGGCGCCATCGCTCGTCGACCCGCTGGCCGCCGCCGGGGCGTGCCAGCGGTGAGGGTCATCGCCGCCCAGACCCTGCTCGCCGTCGTCTTCCTGGCCGCGCTCCTGCACGCCGAGGGCGTCGGCCTGCCGTTCAGCGGCGACGGCGGCTGGACCGTGCGCGTCGCCTTCGCGGACGCGGGCGGACTGCGCGACGGCTCACGGGCGCCGGTCACCGTGGCCGGCGTCGCCACCGGCGCGGTCGAGCGCGTGCGCTACGACCCGGCGCGCGGGCGCGCCGTCGCCACACTGCGCCTGGACGCCCGTGCCCGCGGCGTGCTGCGGGGGGATGCGACGGCGACCGTCGTCCCGCGCTCCGCGCTGCAGGATCTCACCGTCGAGCTCGGCGCCGGCAGCCCGCGCGCGCCGGCGCTGCGCGACGGCGGCTGGATCGCGGCCTCACATGCGGCCGGCCCGGTGGCGCTCGACCGCGTCGCCGACACGCTCGACACCGACACCCGGGCCCAGGCGCAGGTGCTGCTCGGCCAGCTCGCCGCCGGCCTCGACGGCCGGGCCGGGAGGCTGCGCGACGCCGTCCGGCGGCTCTCGCGCGCGCTCGACCCGGCAGGCGCGGTGACCGCGGCGCTGGCCGAGCGGCGCCGCTCGCTCACCCGGCTCGTCGATGCACTGGCCGCGATCTCCGGCGCGCTCGGCGCGCATGACCGCGCGCTTGCGGACGCGCTGCGCGCCGGCCGGCGCACGCTGCAGGTCGCCTCCCGCCGGGAGGGCGCGGTGGCCGCCACCGTCGACGAGCTGGCGCCGGCGCTCACGACGCTGCGCCGCGCGCTGGCCGCGACCGATGGCATCGGCGGAGACCTCCGGCCGGCGCTGCAGCAGCTGCGCCCGGCGGCGCGCGCGCTGCCGGCCGCGCTCGGCGGCGCCATCGCCGCGGCTCCCGAGGCGCGCACGCTGCTCGCCCGGCTCGCCGCCCTGGAACGCGACGGCGGCCCGGCGCTGCGCGACGCCCGCCGCGCGGCGCAGTCGCTCCCGGGGCTCACCCGCACGCTGACCCCGGCGCTGCGCGACGCGTCGACGGTCCTGCACGCGGTCGACGCCCACCGCGACGGTATCGGCCTGCTCGGAGAGCGCTTCAGCGGCGTGCTGTCGACCTCCGACGCCAACGGCGTCATCCTGCGCGGCCTCGGGTTCTTCGAGCCGTTCAACCCGGAGGACTTCGGCGAGCCCGGCGCGACCGGTGCCCGCCTGGCGGCCTTGAAGGCGAAGGCCGTGCGCGCGCTCGTGCGGACCTGCGAGCGCGAGAACCAGGTCGCCTGCCTTGCGCGCTATCTCGTCCCCGGGCTCCCGGGATCGGTGCGATGAGCACCGAGCTGACCCGCGGCGCGCGGCTCGGCCTGCTCGTGTTCGCGGTCGTGACGGTCGGCCTGTTCGGCGTCCTCGCCGCGCGCTTCGGCGGACCGGGCATCCGCCTGCACCAACCGGCCCGGTTCCACGCGTTCGTCGCCGACGCGCAGGGCCTGCCCCAGCGCGCCGACGTGCTCGTCCGCGGCGTCGCGGTCGGCCACGTGTCGGCGATCGACGGCGCGGGCGCGCGGGCGCGCCTGGAGCTCGAGCTCGGCGACGGGGCGCCCGCACTGCGTCCGGACGCGACGGTCCGCGTCGGCGCCAAGACGCCGCTGGGCGAGTCGTTCGTCGACCTCGACCCGGGCGCGCGGCCCGGGCGCTTCGACGCCCGTCACGCGCTCCCGGCGCGCGATGCGGTGCAGGTCGACGAGGCGCTCGGCGTGCTCGGCCCGCGGGCGCGATCGGACCTGCGGGGCATCCTGGCGACCACGGGCCCGGCGCTGCACGCCGCTGACATCTCCGCGACGGTCGCCGAGCTGGAGCGGGCGACCCGCGAGCTGCGCACGCTCGGCGACACGCTGCGCGGGCAGGACACCGACGTCGCGCAGACCGTGCAGGCGAGCCGCGACGTCCTGGGCGAGCTCGGCGCCCACACCGCCGCCGTGCGCGCGATCGTCGCCGACGGCGAGACCACGCTGCGCGCGGCCGGTGCCCGCCCCGCCGCCCTGCGCGACGCGCTCGGCCGGCTGCCGGCGTGCTGACCGCCGCCCGCGCGACGCTCAGTGCGGCAAGCCCGCTGCTGCGCGACGCGCGCCCGGTCGTCAGC
>JAXDHL010000197.1:0-27532 GCA_034664525.1 Solirubrobacteraceae bacterium | reverse complement strand
ACGCGCTCGACTTCGCCCAGGGCGCGTCGCTGGTCCTCAACTACCACACCGCCTACTTCGCGCTGGTCACGCGCGGGCGCCTGAGCACGGGCGAGCGCGTGCTCGTGCACGGGGCCGCCGGCGGGGTCGGGACCGCCGCGCTGCAGGTCGCCAAGGGCCTGGGCGCGACCACGGTGGCCGTCGTGTCCTCCGACGAGAAGGAACAGGTCGCGCGCGCGGCCGGCGCCGACGAGGTCGTGCGCTCCGACGGCCCGTGGAAGGACGAGGTGAAGGCGCTCGGCGGTGTCGACGTGGTCCTCGACCCGGTCGGCGGCGACCGCTTCACCGACTCCCTGCGCAGCCTGCGCGAGCAGGGGCGGGTGGTCGTCGTCGGCTTCACCGGCGGCTCCATCCCCGAAATCAAGGTCAACCGCCTGCTGCTCAACAACGTCGAGGTGGTCGGCGCCGGCTGGGGGGCGTTCATCATGCCCAAGCCGGAGGTGACGCGCGCGATCGGCGCGGCGCTCGACGAGCTGATCGCGTCGGGCCACGTGCGCCCGATCGTCGGCGCGCGCTTCGGGCTCGAGCAGGGCGCCGACGCGCTGAAGCTGATCGACGGCCGCGGCGCCACCGGCAAGGTCGTGCTCGACGTCGCGGCGCGCTGACGCTCTGCGCCGGACACCGCAGGCTCCAGCCGGCCGCCTGAGCGTCAGCGGTGGTGCCGCTTGGGCTTCGGCTTCGGCGGGATGTACTCCGCCAGCCCGGGCTCGCCGGCCTCGACGTCGAGGATCGCCTGGTGGGTGGCGTCGCCGGTCACGTAGGCCTGGTTGGCGACCATCAGCCGGGTGCCGAGGAAGCGCACGCTCGACGGCGAGTCGAACGGGACCGCGGAGCCGTTGGCGCCGGTCAGCGGCGTCGGCGGGAAGCGTTCCTTCTCCGTCCCGTCCGGGTTGACCACGACGAGCTGGTTGGACAGCAGCGCGGCGACGTAGATCGTGCCCGACCGGGCGATCGCGAACCCGTCCGGCCCGTCGAATGGCCGCGACTCCCACAGCTGGGTGACCGGCCCGGGCTTGCCGCCGGCGCCGATCGGGACCGTGAGCAGGCGGCCCGTCGAGGGATTGCCCGCACCGAGGCCGGCCGCGCTCTGCTGGCCGATCACGAGCGTCCTGCGGTCCGCGGCCAGCACGATCCCCGTCGTGCCGAACGGCCCGCCGTCGAGCGCCGGCGCCTCGAGCCAGCGCTGCGGGGTGCCGCCGCCCTTCGGCACCCGCCAGATGACGCCGCCCTCGTAGTCGGTGACGTACAGCGAGCCGTCCGGTCCCCAGGCCGAGTAGTTCGGGACCGCGCCGTCCGGGAAGCGCGCGTAGAGCTTCTGCGCGCCGGTCGAGCGGTCGAGCCGGATGACGCGCGGGGGCGCCTTGTCCAGCAGATACAAGCGGCCGCCCGGGCCCATCGTCCCGACCTGCACGCCGTGGGCCTTCGACAGGTCCTGGCCCTGGATCGTCCAGGAGTGCAGGAGCATCCCGTCGCCGGAGTACTCGAACACGCGGGAGGGGACCGTGTCCCCGGACGGGTTGTCGTAGGTGCCCTCGTAGACGCGGCCGTTCGGCGCCGCGTAGGCCATCGCCGGGAAGCCGGGCTTCCCGATCAGGGCGAAGACGTCGGTGGCGAAGCGGTCGCGCGCCGACGCGCCGGCCGCCGTCACGAGCATGGCGACGGCGGCGACCAGCAGCGCGGCGCCGGCACGCCTCATCCGCCGAGCACCTCCGCGGCGGCGCGGAAGCCGGAGCGCACGGCGCCGTCCATGTAGCCGTTCCAGTAGTTCGCCGTCTCGGTGCCGGCCCAGTGGATGCGCCCGACCGGCTGGCGGATCTGGTCGCCGTAGGCGAGCATCGTGCCGGGCGCGTAGACCCCGACCGGACAGCCGCGCGACCACGTCTCCGTCGTCCAGTTCGTCTCGAAGTAGTCCTGCGCGTTCTTGGCCTCGTCGCCGAAGAACTGCGCGAACTCGCCGAGGATGGTCGTGCGCCGCTCCGCCTCGGGCAGCTTGACGAACGCGCGCGCCTTGTCGCCGCCCACGAAGCCGAAGACGACGCCGAGCGAGCCGTCCTCGGGGGAGTCGTCGAACGTCGCCGACACGTAGGTCTCCGGGCACAGCGCCTGGCCCGTCAGCCCCTTGTCGCGCCAGAACGGCTTGGGGTACACGGCGGCGACCTTGAGCAGGCGCCCCTGCGGCAGGCGCTGGGTCAGCGCGTCGCGCTCGGGCGGGAGGTCGGGGCGGTAGTCGATGCGACCGGCGAGCGTCGGCGGGATCGCCACGATCACGTGCTTGGCGTCGACGGTCAGGCGGTCCGAGGTCACCTGGACGCCGCCCTTGACGTGCGCGATCCGGCGCACCGGCGCGCGCAGCACGATCCGCTTGCCGAGGGCCTTCGCCATCGCGTGCGGGATCACGGCCGAGCCGCCGATGAAGCGCGACTGCTGGCCGCCGCCGCGGGTGTTGAAGTTGCGCTCGAAGGTCCCGGGGTTCGTCTCGTTGCCGGACGAGGCGATGTAGAAGAGCACGAACAGCAGCGACAGCTCACGCGGCTCGGCGCCGAAGATCGGCCGCGTGGCGGCGGGCACGAGCGCCTTGAACTGCGGCGTGACCGTGTTCGCGTTGATCCACGTCTCGAGCGTCTGCCCGTCGTACTCGGCCGCCTTCGGGGCCTGCCACGGCGCGTCGACGCCGACCTCGGTGCTCATCGAGTCGAGGTTCGAGACGGCGAGCGTGAGGTCGGGCAGGATGACCGGATCCAGCGGCGCACTGCCCGTCGGGCCGGTGTCGGAGTACTGCTGGCGCCGGCCGCCGGCGATGTAGACGTTCTCACCCTGGTCGTAGACGTCGAACGTGCCGACGCCGTAGTCCTTGGCGAGCTGGAGCATCCGGTCCTGGGTCGGACCGACGAACGTGCCGCCGCGCTCGGAGACGTGACCGCCGCCGAGGTCCTTGTTGAGCATGCGGCCGCCGACGCGGTTGCGCGCCTCGAGCACGATCACCGACTTGCCCTTGGCGACCAGCTCGCGCGCGGCGGTCAGCCCGGCCAGGCCCGCGCCGACGATCACGACGTCGGCCTTGCGCGTGCTCACCCGCTTCTTCGCGGGATGCTTGTGCTTGGCCGCGAGTGCGTCCTCGGGGAGTGCGGCGGCGGCGCCCGTGGCGAGTGCGCCGGCCACCAGGCGGCGGCGGTTGAAGGCGTTGTCGGTCGTCATGTCCTGCCTGGATTCGTGGGAGGGGCGAGTCGCTGCGCGAGGTAGGCCCGGAGCATGACCGTCGCCTCGTCCAGCATGCGCCGGTCCCCCTCGGGGTCATCGCGGAAGGCGGCGCGCAGGAGCGCGTCCGCAGTCGTCACGGTCATGGCCGCCGCGGTGGCGAGCACGGCGTCATCGGTCTCCGGCGCGTGCACGCGCAGGACCCGCGCGATCGAGCCGGCGATGACCTCGAGGCCCGGCCGGGTGACGTCGCGCAGGCGCTCGGTGCGCAGCCCCCCGAACCACATCGCCCGGAAGCCCGGACGCGCGCGGAAGGCGTCGGCGAACGCGTCCAGCGCGACCGCGGCGGGGTCGGTCACCCCGTGGCGCTCGGCGTCGTGGGCCAGCCCGGCGGCGACGGCCTCGAACTCGGCGAGGTAGCGCAGCGCCAGCGCCTCGGCGATCGCGGCCTTGTCCGGGAACCACTGGTACAGCGATCCGACGGAGATGCCGGCGACGGCCGCGACGCGGGTCGTGCCCAGCGCGGTCGCGCCCTCCTCGGCCAGCACGCGGTCGGCGGTGCTGAGCACGTGCTCGACGCGCTGGATGGCGCGCGCCTGCTGCGGCTCGCGGCGGAGAGTCGAAACTGAACTCATGTTCGGTTTTCAGGCTATCATCCCGGCCATGCGGATGAGGGAGCATCGGGTCGCCGTCGCCGCCGCGAGCCACCGCCTGGCCGCGGCCGGTCTCGTCCACGGCACGGCCGGCAACGTCAGCGTCGCGGACGGCGGCGAGGTGGCGATCACCCCCACGGGGGCACGGCTCGGCGGGCTGTCGAGCGAGCAGGTGGCGGTCGTCGGCGTCGACGGGACGCAGCTCGACGGGGAGCTGGCCCCCACCTCCGAGCTCGACCTGCACCTGGCGGTGCACCGCGCCCGCGGCGACGGCGCGGTCGTCCACACGCACGCGCCGGTCGCGACCGCGATGTCGTGCGTGCTGGATGAGCTGCCCTGCGTGCACTACGAGATGCTGCGGCTCGGCGGGACGGTCCGGGTCGCGCCGTACTCCACGTTCGGGACGCCGGAGCTGGCGACCGGCGCGGCCGCGGCGATCGAGGGGCGGGCGGCCGCGCTGCTGGCCAACCACGGGACGCTCGTGCATGCCGACGACGTCGAGACCGCGCTCGAGCTCACGCACCTGCTCGAGTGGGCCTGCACGGTCTACTGGCGCGCGGCCTCGGTCGGGACCCCGCGGGTGCTCGACCAGGCGGAGCGCGAGGCGGTCGTGGCCGCCGTCGTCGCGCGTGGATACGGGTCGACGAAGGCTCGGCCGGAATGAAGGCCGTGGCGATGGGGGTGCACGTGCTCGACGTGCTCGTGCGCCCCGTCGAGGAGATCCCCGAGGGCCAGGGCGGCGCGCTGGTCGAGCAGATCCGGCTGACCGCCGCGGGCTGCGCCGGCGGGACCGCGCTCGTGCTGGCCAAGCTCGGCGCGCAGGTGACGAGCGCCGGCGCGATCGGCACCGACGCCGCCGGCGACCTCCTGCTCGCCCTCCTGCGCCGTGACGGCGTGGACCCGTCGGGGCTCGTCCGCCGCGACGACGTCCAGACCTCGGCCAGCGTGCTCCCGATCCGCGCGAACGGCGAGCGGCCGGCATTCCACGTCGTCGGCGCCAACGGGACCTATGGCCCGGATGACGTCGACTGGCCGGCCGTCGAGGCGGCGGACGTCCTGCACCTCGGTGGCCCGGAGTTCCTCGGCGGCGAGGTCGCGCGCGGCATCCTCGACCGTGCCCGCGCGGCCGGCGCGACGACGTCCGCCGACGTCCTCGCCCCCGGCGACCCCGGGCTGCTCGAGTGGATCGCGCCCGCCTTCGGCGCGCTGGACTACCTGCTGCCCAACGAGGAGCAGGTGCTCGGCTTCACCGGCGAGCGCGACCTCGAGGCC
The DNA here is from genome assembly GCA_034664525.1 of Solirubrobacteraceae bacterium. GTDB lineage: Bacteria > Actinomycetota > Thermoleophilia > Solirubrobacterales > Solirubrobacteraceae > DATLGB01. The sequence continues at coordinate 22,373 of JAXDHL010000197.1, read as the reverse complement.
GGCTGCCGGGCGCTCATCGCGCGCGGCGTGGGCTGCGTGGTCGCCACCCGCGGAGCCGAGGGAGCGCTGATCGTCGGTGAGAAAACGGTGCCTGTCCCCGTTTTCCCGGTGGAGGTGGTCGACACGACCGGCTGTGGGGACGCGTTCTCGGCCGGCTTCCTGCGCGGGCTCGGGCTGGGCCTGGACCGCGAGGCGGCCGCGCGGCTCGGGTGCGCGACGGCGTCGCTGGTGGCCGGCGGCCTCGGCACCGACCACGGCGCGTTCGACCTCGCGACGGTGCAGGCGCTGGCCGCCACGCAGTGACGAGCGCGCTCACGGGCACAACTTCCGCGCGGGCTGCACTCAGCGCATCGACATCGCGCCGGGGACGACGAGCCCGGGCACGGCGTCCGGCGCGGCGATCAGCGCGACGCCGAGGACGAGCAGCAGCGCCGCCGTCGCGTAGGTCGTCGCGCGACCCCACGGCAGCGTCTTCTCGAGCGCGATCAGCGCGGCGACGAACGCCATCCAGGCAAGGCTCATGACGCCGAGCGCGAACAGCGACGCCATCAGCGCCCAGCAGCAGCCGACGCACCACGCGCCATGGCGCACGCCCATGTCGAGCGCGCCCCGCAGCCCATCGCGCCATGCGCCGATCAGGAACCCCAGCGGGCTCCGGCACTTGGCCAGGCACACGTCCTTGAGCGGCGTGACCTCGTAGGCGGCCGCCACGATCAGCGTGCCGCCGGCCAGCCAGCGTCCGCCGGCGTGCCACGCCAGCTGGTCCGAGAACAGCGCGCGGCCGAGGTCGATCAGGCCGTAGGCGAGCAGGCCGGCGGCGGTCCAGGTCACGAGGTACCCGGCCGCGAACAGCAGCGGCGCGGCCCGCCCTCGGCGCCGGGCCATCCGCGCATACAGCGCGACCGTCGGCGCCACCGACGGGAACATCATCGCCGCCATCATCACGACCCAGACGCCGATGAACCAGCCGACCGCCCCGAGCTCGGTGCCCGGACCCGCGTCCATCCCCGCCATGCGGTCCGCCGTCGACCACCAGCCGACGGCGGCGATGCCGAACAGCGCGGCGATCAGCCCGAGCCGGGTGCGGGCGGCGGCCAGCGCCGGTGCCAACCCCCCACCCCCGGCGATCGTGCCCATCTCAGGCGGCCCAGGCGAAGCGCGAGGTCGAGAACGCCGATTTGCCCTCGTATTCGATCCCGAAGGCGTTGATCGCCGACCGGGTCGCCCTGGAGATCGTCAGCTCCGAGCCCGCGGGATGGAAGATCCCGGTCAGCCGCGCGGGCTCACCCGACTCGACGCCGAAGGGGACGACGTCCTCGATCTCGAAGTCGACGGCCTCGCCGATGCGCACGCTGTGCCGCAGTCCGTCCTCGCGGACTTCGATGGGCGCCCGCTCGACCCCGAGGTTCTCGCCGATCAGCGGCCCAAGGGCCTCCATGGGGCCGCCGAGCTGCCCGCCGAACACGGCACCCAGCTTCTCCGCCTGCTCGTCGGACGCGTTCGCGTCGACGAACACGCCCAGTCGCCAGTTCCCGTCGGTCATCACCTTCGGCGTGTCGGCGAGGGCCGCGATGGTCAGACCGCCCACGTCCGTGCCCTCGACGTCACCGTCGGTGATGTGGAACACCAGCGTCAGCCGGCACCGGTCGTAGTCGGCCCCGAGCGCGAGCGATGCGGTGCACGGACACACCACCTCGCAGGAACACGTCTCGAAGTACGTGCCTTCGATCTGCCACGCCATGCCCTCTCCGATCGGTCGCAGTTGCGCCATTCTGCTCCCGTCCGGCATACCGGGTCAACCCGACCGGCGCCCCTTCAGTGAACGCGCGGGTACGGTTTCGCGCACCTTGTCCCGGGTCAGACTTCTCGCGGCGGCCTGCGTGGTCGCCACCACGCTCCTCGCTCCCGCCGCCCAGGCCGCGGTCGCGCCCTACGGCACCGACGACGCGGGTGGCTTCCGCAACGTGCTCCCGCCCGGCGCCACCGGCACCGACAACGTGCTCGAGCTCGCAGCCTTCACCGCCACCGGCACCCGGCCGGCGCACTGGGCCGACCAGCAGCCGCTGTACGAGAACCTGCTCTACGCCTCGCCCACGCTCACCCACGACCAGATCGCCGACTCCTTCAAGGACGCCACGTTCGGGGTCAAGGCCGGCGACGCCGAGCGCACCTACTCGCCGCGCGCCGGCGTGACGATCGTGCGCGACAAGGGCTACGGCGTCCCGCACGTCTACGGCGACACCCGCGCCGACGTCGAGTTCGGGGCCGGCTACGTCGGCGCCGAGGACCGGCTGTTCCTGATGGACGTGCTGCGCCACACCGCGCGCGCGCAGCTGAGCTCGTTCGTCGGCGGCACGCCCGGCGACCGCGCGATGGACCGCACGCAGTGGGCGCTCGCGCCCTACACCGAGGCCGACCTGCAGAAGCAGCTCGACCTCGCGCCGCAGATCTACGGCGCCACGGGCCGCCAGATGGTCACCGACCTCGGCGACTACGTGGCCGGCATCAACGCCTACATCGCCGCGGCGCGCACCGACCCGACGAAGATGCCCGGCGAGTACGCCGCGTTCAATCAGCAGGTGGCCGACTGGAAGCCCACCGACGTGATCGCGACCGCGTCGCTGATCGGCGGCATCTTCGGCAAGGGCGGCGGCAACGAGCTGCGGTCGGCGCTCGCCATGCAGTCCTTCGAGGACCGCTTCGGCGTCAAGAAGGGCCGGCGCGCGTGGTCGGACTTCCGCTCCAAGAACGACCCCGAGGCGCCGACCACGGTGCTCGAGCGGCGCTTTCCGTACGAGACGGCGTCGGCGTTCTCCAAGCGCGGCCTCGCGCTTCCCGACCGCGGCTCGGTGACGTTCACCCCGGTCGCCGCGCCCGTCTCGCGCGCCGCCGTGCGCAGCGACACGACGTCGTTCGGTTCGGCGCTGGCCAAGCAGACGCTGAACCCGCCGCACGCCTCCAACTGGGAGATGATCTCCAAGAAGTGGTCGGCCACCGGCCACGCGATCGGCGTCCTCGGCCCGCAGGTCGGCTACTACGTGCCCCAGATCCTGATGGAGGAGGATCTCCACGGCCCCGGCTTCGACGCCCGCGGCGCGTCGTTCCCGGGCGTGAACCTGATGGTCCAGCTCGGCCACGGCCGCGACTACGCCTGGAGCGCCACGACCGCCGACACCGACAACGTCGACACGTTCGCCGAGGTGCTCTGCCAGGACGACGTCCACTACCGCTACAAAGGCCAGTGCCTCCCAATGGAGAAGCTGGAGCGCACCAACAGCTACGGCCCGAGCGTCGGCGCGCAGGACTCGCCGTCGGGCTCGGAGACGCTGACCGCGTATCGCACCGTGCACGGCATCGTCTACGCGCGCGGGACGGTCAAGGGCAAGAAGGTCGCCTTCGCGCTCGCGCGCACGACCTACTTCCATGAGGCCGACTCCGCGATCGGCTTCTTCTGCCTCAACGACCCGGCCTGCGTCAAGGACCCGGCGTCCTTCCGCCGGGCGGTCGGCAACATCAACTTCGGCTTCAACTGGGGCTACGTCGACGCCGACCACACCGCCTACCAGCAGTCGGGCTGGTACCCGGAGCGCGCCAAGGGCACCTCGCCCGACTTCCCCGTCCTCGGCACCGGCGCCTACGACTGGAAGGGCTTCAACCCCGACCTGCACACGCAGACCGTGCTCTCCAACGCCGAGCGCCCGCACGCGCTCGACCAGCCGTACACGGTGAGCTGGAACGGCAAGCAGGCCAAGGGCTGGGCGGCTGCCGACGACGTCTACTACTGGGGCACGCTGCAGCGCCAGCAGATGATCCAGGCGCCGCTGAAGCGCCAGATCGCGCTCGGCAAGAAGATCACCGTCGAGCAGCTCGTGCAGTCGATGGAGGAGCCGGCCACGCAGGACATCCGCGGGCTCTACGACGCGCCGGTCGCGATCAAGGCGATGGGCAAGGTCAGCGACCCCGCCCTGCAGGCGGCGATCGCGACGCTGCAGGGCTGGCGGGCGAAGGGGGCGCACCGGCGCGACCTCGACAAGGACGGCGTGTATGACGACGACGCCGCGGTGACGCTGATGGACGCCTGGTGGCCGAAGCTCGTGCAGGCGGAGTTCGGGCCGGCGCTCGGTGCCAAGACGATGGACGCGCTGCACACGATGGTCCCCTTCGACGCCGAGCTGGACCCGGGGTCCTCGCCGAGTGCGCCCGCGTTCTCGACCGGCTGGTACGGGTTCGTCAACAAGGATCTCCGCCAGCTGCTGCACCCCAAGACCGTCAAGGGCCGCTGGTCGCGGACCTACTGCGGCGGCGGGAACCGGAAGCGCTGCGCCGCCGCGCTGCAGCAGTCGCTCAAGGACGCACTGGCGGTCTCGAAGGCGCAGCTCTACGGCCGCGGCGACTGCGCGTCGAACGCCCAGGCCTCGTGCTTCGACATGAACCGCTCGACGATCGCGAGCGCCGTGTCGTTGCCGCCGTTCCCGTTCCAGAACCGGCCCACGTTCCAGCAGGTCGTCGAGGTCGCCCAGAAGCTCCCGCGCTGATCTAGTCTGGACATATCGCTTCCGTTTCGATCCGCGAGCCCCGCTCGCGCAAGCGGCAGCTCGCGGTCACGGTCCTCGGGACGCTGGGCGCGACGGCCGTCCTGGTCTACGTCCTGTACGGGAAGCGCCACGCGTTCGAGCAGTCGCTGCGCTCGGCGCCGCTGTACATCCTCGGGATCGCGGCGCTGCTGCAGCTCGTGGCGCAGCTGTTCCGCACCGAGGCGTGGCACAAGTCGGTCGAGGCGGCGGGCGCGACCTGCGGCCGCCGGCGGCTGTACCAGGCCGCCGGCATCGGCTCGCTGGCCAGCCAGCTGAACGCCCAGCTCGGGACCGCGGCGCGGATCGGGATCCTGCGCCGCTGGGACGGCGACGGGAGCCCGCGCGTCCCCGCCCTGATCGCGGCCGAGGTGCCGATCATGGCCGTCGAGGGCGGTCTGGCCGCGCTCTCGTGCTTCACGCTCGTCGGGCCGCTCAACCTCCCGTTGTGGGCGCCGCTGCCGGTCTTCGCGGTCGCCGGGGCGATCATGTACGGCCTCACCCGGCTTGCGCACCGCCACGTCAAGGGACCGTGGTCGGGGCTCGCCGTCCTGCGCTCGATGGACGGGCGCTTCCGGATCGTGGCGCTGATCCTGCTCGCCACCGGGGCGCAGATCTTCCGCAACTTCATCGTCATCCGCGCGCTCGGCGTCGACGTCACCGTGTTCGATGCGATCGCCGTGCTGATCCTGCAGGTGACGCTGACCCAGCTGCCGATCGGCCCCAGCGTCGGCGCCGCGGCCACCGTGCTCGTGCTCGGCCACGACGGTGTCGCCGTCGCCGCGGCCGCCGGCGTGCTGCTCACCGCCACCGGCACGGTCGGCAGCCTGCTGTTCCTCTCCTGGGGCGTCGTCGACCGCGGCTCGCGCGCCCGCTCAGCGCGGCGCCGGCACGAGCGCCTCGGGCCCGATCTCGCCGACGGCGCGGCACCCGGACAGCCCCATCGTGAGGTCGAAGTCGGCAGCGAGGTTGCGTAGCACCTCGCGCACGCCGTCCTCGCCTGCGATCGCGAGCCCGTAGGCGTAGGGGCGGCCGATCATCACGGCGCGGGCGCCGAGCGCGAGCGCCTTGAAGACGTCCGAGCCGCCGCGCACCCCGCCGTCGAGCAGGACCGGGATGCGACCGTCGACCGCGCCGGCGACGGCAGGCAGCGCGGCGATCGTGGAGATCGCGCCGTCGACCTGGCGGCCGCCATGGTTGGAGACGACGATCCCGTCCATCCCCGCGTCGACCGCGCGGCGCGCGTCGTCGGGGTGCAGGATCCCCTTGAGGACGATCGGCAGCTTCGTCCGCTCGCGCAGGAAAGGTAGGTCGTCCCAAGTCAGCGACGGCCGCGAGTAGATCTGCACGAAGCGCTGGACGGCCGCGCGCGCCTGCCCCGAGCGCAGCGCGTCGAGGAACGGCAACGGATGGTTGCGGGCCATCTGGATCAGGGTCGAGATCGCCTGTAGCGACGGCTTGGGCTGGGGCGCCGGCTCGGCGGACGCGGCATCGGCCGCGAGGCGGTTGAAGACGGGATCGCTCGTGTACTGGGCGATCCCCTTGCCGCGCAGGAACGGCAGGTAGGCGACGTCGAGGTCGCGCGTGCGCCAGCCGAGCAGCGTGGTGTCGAGCGTGACGAAGATCGCCGACGCGCCCGCCGCCTCGGCCCGGGCGACGAAGGACTCCACGAGCTCGTCCCGCGTCGACCAGTAGAGCTGGAAGAAGCGCGGGGTGTCGCCGAGCCCGGCGGCGACCGCCTCCATCGGCGTCGAGGCCTGGTTGGAGAGCACCATCGGGGTGCCCTCGCCACGTGCCGCGCGGGCGACGGCGAGGTCGGCGCCGCGGTGGGCCATCTCGAGCACGCCGACCGGCGCCAGCAGGAACGGCGAGGGCAGCGTGTGGCCGAACAGCGCGACCGACGTGTCGCGGCGGGAGACGTCGCGCAGCATCCGCGGGACGATGCGCCACGCGTCCCAGTCGGCGCGGTTGGCGCGGACGGTCGCTTCGCCGCCGGCCCCGCCGGCGATGTAGGCGAACGCCTCACGGCTCATCGCCCCGCGCGCACGGTCCTCGAGCGCGTCGTGGTCGACGGGGATCTTCGGGCGCCGGCCGGCGACGCCCTCCAGGTAGATGGCGGTCTGCCGCAGGACGCCGAAGGCCATGCGGCGGGACCCTACCGCCGCTTGCGTTGCGGCGGCGCACCCGCAAGAGTCGCCTCCACATGCGCGCCAGCGAGCGGGAGCCCGGACACGACGCCCCGGTGCAGGCCGCGCCCGCGGGCGTGCGCAGCGCCGGCCCGCACGGCGTGCTCGCCCTCCAGCGCCAGGCCGGCAACCGGGCCACGGCCGCGCTCGTGCTCGCCCGCCGCGAGGCCGCGCCCAAGGCGCTGCGCGAGGGCGCCAAGGGCGCCGACGTGATCCTGCTGCAGGTGCACCTGAACCAGCTCGACGAGGTCGACGTCGCGCTCGAGGCCGACGGCAGGTTCGGGCCGATCACCGCCAAGGCGCTGCGCCAGTTCAAGGCCGCGCACGGGCTCGGTGCGAGCGCGGAAGCCGACGCGGCCACGCTCGCCGCGATCGGCCTCGCGCTGGCCGAGCCCCAGGAGCCGGAGAAGATCGCGGCCAAGCTGTTCGCCCTCGGCGCGGCGGCGTACTCGCGCGGGGACTTCGCCGCCGCCTACGACTTCTTCACCCGCACGAGCACGCTCGCCGACCGGCCCGGCGTGCTGTTCTCCCGCGCGCAGGCGCTGCGCCGGCTCGGCGGCCGGCGGGCCGAGGCGATCGCGCTCTACGAGGCCTACCTGGCCACCGACGCGCCCGGCCGGGCCAAGGACGCCGAGTCAGCGCTCGCCGACCTGCGCACCCCCGAGCGGACGGGCGACGCCGACAAGGACGCCGACACCGCGCGCAAGATCTTCGCGCACGGGGCGAAGCTCTACGAGCAGGGCGACTTCGCCCACGCGTACGACGAGTTCACCCGCGCCGGCGAGGTCGTCGACCGGCCGGGGATCGTGTTCTCGCGGGCGCAGGCGCTGCGCCGCCTGGGCGCGCACGGCGCGGAGGCGGTGGCGCTGTACGAGGAGTACCTCGCCTCGACGGACCCGGGGCGGCGCAAGGACGCCGAGGACGCGATCGCCGAGATCCAGGGGCCGGCGGCGACGGGCGACGAGGCGGCCGACACCAAGGCGGCGAAGGCGAGCTTCGAGGGCGGCGCCGCCGCCTACGCCGCCGGGCACTTCGGCCGCGCCGGCGACGCCTTCCACATCTCAGGTCGGCTCGCTCCCGGCCGGGCGGGGATCATCTTCTCGGAGGCGCAGGCGCTCCGCCGCCTCGGCGGCCATGCCGAGGAGGCGGCGGGCCTCTACGACGCCTACGTCGCCGCCGGCGGGGAGCGCGCGGGCGAGGCGGCAGCGCTCGCGGAGGCCCTTCGCTCCCAGGGGGCGGCCCCCTAAGCCTGGATCCAGGCTTAGGCCTCGACGGCGGCGGTGTCGAGGATCTCGCGCAGCCGCTCCATCGCCTTCGCGTTGTTGCGCTTGAGGTAGGCCTTGGCCAGCGGCGCCCCGAGGGCGTCCACGCGCGAGGCCGGGAAGATCTCGTTCGTGAACGTGACGGCGGTGCCGCCGTCCGCGGTGGGGGCGAGCTCGTAGACGCCGCGCGTGCGCCGCGCGAGGTCCTTGCCACCCCGGCCCTGCTCGACGATCCGGCTCGGCGTCGACTCGACGACCTCGATCTCGCCGTGCGCGTTCGGGCCGGCGCCCTTGGCCCGGAACCGCGCCTTCGCGCCGGCGCCGTGCGGGTCGCCGATCAGCTCCCAGTCGACGAGGAAGTGGTCGGTCCAGCGCTCATGAGCGGCGAGGTCGTCGAGCAGCTCGTGGACGTCGCCGATCGGGCGCCGGACGGTGGTGGAGACGGACACGCTGTAGGGCTTCATGCGGGGCTCCTGGGGAGGGTTGTGACACGGTGTCGCACTACACGTCGCAATGTGCCATCCTGAGCGGCGGATGTCAACCCGTCCCGCCGCGAGCGCCCGCCGGGCCGCCACGCGCACCCGCCGCGCCGAGGCGCGCGAGCGCATCCTCGCCGCCGCCGAGCGGCTGCTGCGCGAGCGCCCGTACCGCGAGCTCTCCGTCGAGGAGGTGATGGCCGAGGCCGGCCTGTCGCGCACCGTCTTCTACCGGCACTTCGACGGGCTGCCCGAGCTGGTCCTGTCGCGCCTCGACGCGATCGGGGCGGGCCTGTTCGCGGAGCTCGAGGTCGGCCCGGCACCGGGCCGCGTGCGCGCGATCCTGGAAGCCGCGGTCGATGCGTTCGCCGTCCACGGCCGGTTCCTGCGCGCCGTCGACGAGGCGGCGTCCCACGACGTCGAGATCGAGACCGCCTACCGCGCGTTCGTCGGAGGCTTCACGCAGGTGATGGCCGGGCAGATCCAGCAGGGCATGGACGACGGCCGCATCGGCCCCGGCAACGCCTACGAGCTCGCGCGCGCGCTGAACCTGATGAACCGGGAGTATCTGCTCGACACGCTCGGGCGCGACCCGGCGTTCGACCGCGCGCTGGCGCTCGAGACCTTGAGCCACGTATGGGACTCCATCGCCTCATCCTCCTGATCGTCGCGGCCGCGCTGCCGCCGCCGGACGGCCCGCTGCCGCGCGACGCCCGGGGAGTGGCGGCCCAGCTCGCGTACGTGCGCCCCGCCCTGCGCCACGCGGCGACGGCCTGGGACGGCCGCGGGACCCCGCCCGAGCCGGTCACGCTGCTGGCGCTGCGCGAGCAGCGACTGACGCTGCGCCTGGCCGACCACCCGTCGCTGATCCGTCCCACGCTGCGGGCGCTGCCGGCCGCCGAGCGCGGCGCTGTTCGCGACGAGGTCGCCGCCGAGCGCGCGCTCAGCCGGCTCAGCGCCGGCTGGCCGGTCAAGCATCGCTTCCGCACCGGAGCGCCGGCGCCCGCCGGCCGGCTGTGGTCCTTCTACGGGGCGGCGCACCGGCGCTTCGGCGTCTCGCGGTCCCTGCTTGCGGCGGTCAACCTGGTCGAGTCCCAGTTCGGGCGCCTGCGCAGCGACTCGGTGTCCGGCGCCCAGGGCCCGATGCAGTTCATGCCGGCCACGTGGGCGGCGTACGGGCTCGGCGGCGACGTGCAGCGGCCCCGCGACGCGATCCTCGGCGCCGCGAACTACCTGCACGCCAACGGCGCGCCGGCCGACGATGCCCGCGCGCTGGCGCACTACAACCCGTCGCGGCTGTACGTCGACGCGGTGTCCCGCTACGCCCGGCGCATGCGTTCGGCGGCGGCGTTCCGCGCGTACTACGCGCGGCAGGTGTTCGTGCGGGGGGCGGGACACCGCCGCAGGCGGATCACTGGACCCTGAGCTCGCGGAGATGGCCCGATCCGGTACCCGGCACGGACGCCGCGCGGCGGCGCCGACCGTGCGCGTCCGGACCTCCCAGGGGCCGGCGGAGCTGGTGAGCGACCCGCGCCGGCCGGCCGAGCGCACGCTGTTCATCGGCGGGCTGGCGTCCTCGGCCGTCGACCTCGCCGACCCCGAGCGGATGCCCGTCGACTACCTGCACCGGCTGGCGGCGGCGCTCGACGTGCTGCTGCCGCGGGGCGCGGGCGGCGAGGTCGTGCACCTCGGCGGCGGCGCGTTCGCGCTCCCGCGGCTGATCGCCTCGACCCGCCCGGCGGTGCGCCAGGAGGTCTACGAGCTGGAGCCCGAGCTCGTGGCGCTCGCCCGCGAGCACCTGCGGGTGCGGCGCGGTCCGGGGCTGGCGATCCGCGTCGGCGACGCGCGCGAGCAGCTCGCCCGCCGGGTCGCCGGCGGGCGGGCGCCGGCCGACATCGTGATCGGTGACGCGTTCACGGGCACGGAGGTCCCGGCGCATCTGGCGACGGCGGCGTTCGCGGCGGAGGTCGCCGCCGCGCTCGGTCCGCGCGGGATCCACCTGCTCAACGTGGTCGACGCGCCGCCGTTCGCGGCCGGGCACGCGCACGCGGCGGCGCTGCGCTCGGCATTCCGGCACGTGCTCGTCTTCGGCGCCCGGGAAGTCGTGCGGCTGCGCCGCGCCGGCAACCTGCTGTTCGCCGCCTCCGCGGCGCCGCTGCCGGTCGCCGCACTGGCGCGCGCGCTCGCCGGCGGCCCGCACCCGTCCGAGGTCTCGGCGACCGGGCCGCTCTCATCGCCGGCTCATGTGCGCGGGGCACCCTGACGCCTACGTCCGGCTGCCTATCCCCTCCGGTGGCCGGGCGAACGAGCGCTGGGTGGTCGCTCCCCCGGCCGCCCAGCGCTCCTTGTCTTCCGGAGCAGGGTCGAGGCGTATCCGCGATCGGTCGAGGGTACGCCTCGCCGGAGACCGACCCGAGCCCTCGGATGCGGACCTTCGACATAGCTCGCCGCACCGGAGCCGGCGCGTAGGGGCTCCTGGCGTGGCCCCGGCCCTCGACGCCGCGGACGTCATACGCGCCCTGCGTGGCGGGGTCGCGACGCTCGACGCGCTGGCGGCGCGGCTCGGCGGCGCCGACCGCGACCAGCTGCTGTGGGCGCTCGACGATGCCGCCTCCCGCGGCTGGGTGCGATCGAACGGCGGCGAGGAATGCGGCCCCGACGGGCTGTGCGGATCCTCCGCGCCGACCGTGTATTCGCTCACGGACGTGGGCAGGGCAGCGGCATGAACGAGATCTTTCCCGGGGTGTGGCACTGGACCGCCGAGCACCCCGCCATCCACACGCGCGTCTCGTCCTACTACCTCGAGGACGCGGGCATGGCGCTCGACCCGCTGCTCCCCGAGGGCGGGATCGACGCGTTCGGCGACTGGCAGGTCCAGCAGGTCGTCCTCAGCTGCCGCCACCACCGCCGCGACAGCGCCGCGCTGCGCGACCGCTTCGGCGCGCGCGTGCGCGTGCCGCGCAACGGCCTGCACGAGTTCGAGGGCGGCGACCTCGAGGTCGAGCCCTACGACCCGGGCGACGAAGTCGCCCCCGGCGTGGTCGCCCATGCACTGGAGGCGATCGCCCCCGACGACGAGGTGCTGCACATCGATGCCGGCCCGGGCGCGCTGGCGTTCGCGGACGGCCTGCACCGGATGCGCGGCGAGATCGCCTTCATGTCCGACGACCTGATGGACGAGCCGGACACGGTGCGGGCGCGCACGCTCGCGCGGCTGCCCGAGCTGCTCGAGCTCGACTTCGACGCGCTGCTGTTCGCGCACGGGGAGCCGATCCCGTCCGGTGGCCGCGACGCGCTGGCGGCGTTCATCCGATCGCAGGGCGGCTGAGCCGGTAGAGCACGTGGGGCAGGCCCGCGTGCTCGATGTCGCGCTCGTAGGCGAACCCGAGGTGGTCCATCACGCGCCGCGATGGGGCGTTCTCGACCAGCGTGAAGGCGACGAGGTCCGCCAGCGCGAGGATCGCGAACGCGACCCGGACCGCCTCGGCGGCGATCTCGGTCGCCAGGCCCTCGCCCCAGCGGTCGGCCGCGATCATCCACGCGACCTCGACCTCCTCGCGCCCGCCGACCTCGGTGCCCTTGAGCCCGACGCGCCCGACCGCCGCGCCCGTGGCCGCGTCGCGCACGAGCCAGGGTCCCCAGCGGTGGCGCTTCCAGTGATCGGCGTCCCGGACGAGCAACGACCGCACCTCCGCCGGGCTCGGCGGACCTTCCGGCCACAGCCAGGCGGCCACGCGCGGGTCGGCCATCAACGGGTGCAGCTCGTCCGCGTCGCGGAAGGCGGGGCGGGTGCCCGTCAGCCGGGCCGTGCGCACGCGCTCGATCTCCACTGCCGCCATGCTTCCACGTCGTGACGGACGACGACCCCGACGTGACGCTCGCGCTGTCCGCGTACGTCCAAGGGCTGTTCCCGATGGACGACCCGGACGCGCAGGACGCGCCGCTGCCGTTCTACCGCGCCGACCCGCGCGCGGTCATGGAGCTCGGCGGCGAGGCGCTGGAAGGCACGCGCCGGCGACTGCGCCGGTCGCTGGCGCGCGACCCGGGCTGGGCGCCGGCGGTCGACCGCGGCTTCGCGACGACCGTCGCCCGCTGCGCGCTGCCGCGCACCGAGGGCGGCGTGTGGATCACCCCGCGGCTCGCGCGGCTGTACGGGCGGCTGCACGCCAGCGGCGTCGCACACTCATTCGAGCTGTGGGACGGGGACACGCTGGCGGCCGGGATCCTCGGCGTCGTGCTCGGGCGGGCGGCGATGCTCGAGTCGATGTTCCACGTCGTCCCGCACGCCGGCAACGTCAACCTCGTGCGCACGCTCGAGCGGCTGGCGGCGGCGGGCGTCGAGCTGTGCGACATCCAGATCGCGTCGGACCACACGCGCCGGCTGGGCGCCGTCGAGATCCCGGCGGACGAGTTCGACCGCCGCTTGCGGCGGGCGCTCCGAACTTCGGGAAACTACCCCTGAATTCTTTTGTAAAACGCTCCAACGGCGGTTGTAGAAGCGGCGTTTTCCCCTGCACGTAGGGTCACTTCGAACGTGCACTCGGGAGGTGCTCGTCATGACGTTGAAGCAGGGGTCCCGCGCGCTCGCCGCGCTCGCCGTCGCCGCGCCGCTGGCGCTCAGTGCAACCGCCCTCGCGGGCGGCAACCCGCACGGCACGCCGCCCGGCCAGGCGAAGGCCGAGGCGACGCCGGCGGCGACGCCCACCGCGACCGCGACGCCGGAGGTCGTCGCGAAGGCCAGGCCCGCCCATCCGGCGCACCCGGTCAAGCCCGCGCACCCCGCGCACCCCGCCAAGCCGGTGCATCCGGCCGAGCCCGCGCACTCCGCGCACCCGGCGACGCCGGCGCCAGGCGGCAAGTCCGCCGCCGCGCCCGGCCACAACAAGATCACGATCTGCCACGCGACCGGCTCGGCCACGAACCCGTACGTGACGATCACGATCCCGCCGCCGGCGGTCCGCGCGCACGCCCGCCATCAGGACGGCCGCGACATCATCCCGGCGCCGCCGGGAGGCTGCCCCTCCACGACGCCGGCGGCCGCCACGACGACGACTTCGACGACCACCGCGACGGCGAAGACCGCGCCCGCCGCGGTGGCCGCCCCCGCCACGCCGTCGCTGCAGGTGCTCGCCGAGCGCACGTCGGGCCACGCGTCCGCCCACGCCGGCACGACGGCGCCGCGGCCCGCGCGCGGCCGCTCGGGCGTGCTGGGCGAGGACGCCCATCGCGAGTCCGGCTCCGGCACCCCGGCTGCGGCGACCCTCGCCGCCGCGAGCGCCTCGCCGGCGGGCGGCCTCCCGTTCACCGGCTTCGATGCGGCGCTCGTGCTCACCGCCGGCCTTGCCGCCCTGCTCGGCGGCCTCGCGCTGCGCCGCGCCGCGCGCACGGCGACGGCCTGATGTCCGGCCGGGCCGGGGCCTCGCGCCCCGGCCCGGTGGACGGTCGCGCGCAGGTAAACGTGGCCGAAAGACCGGCGCTCGCGGCGCGTTCGCGGCGCTAACCTCGAAGTTCCTTGAGCGAGTTGACCCGTAGCTCCGCTCGCCGCCGACCCAATCAGGAGTCGTTGGCGCTCGCCCGCGAATGGCGACGGCTCGATCGCGCCGCGACCGCCGTGGCGCTGCTCACGAGCCCGGTCGCCTTCGCGGTGCTGCACGGGCCGCTCGGACTGCCGATCGGGCTCAGCGTGCCGCTCGCGCTGTTCGCCGTCGCCGCCTTCCGCGGCCTCGTGGACATCGTCGCCCACTGGCTGATCCCGACGCCGTCGCTGTACGGCGCGGAGGCCGAGCTGGCCGAGGGCGACGTCGTCTCGCGACGGCGGCTCTGGTACTGGCGCAAGCTCTACCGGCGCGTGATCGTGCTGGGCGGGATCTTCGTGATCGCCGCCGGCATCACCGCCGTCGCGTCCAGCGAGTCGCTGGGCCAGGGCGCGCTCGACGTGCTCAACTCGGTGCCGAGCCTGATCTCCCAGGCGCCGGGGCTGTTCGCGACGTTCTTCGTCCTGTTCATCATCAACTTCGGGATCCTGTTCGGCCCGCTGATCTTCCTCGGCGCCCAGCAGATCAAGACCTACGAGCCTGGCGACGCGGACTGGGGCGTCAAGCTCGACGACGTCCGCGGCCAGGCCGAGGCCAAGCAGGAGATCACCCGCATCGTCTCCCTCTGGCAGTCCGGCGAGGACTTCGTCAAGGCGGGCGGCAAGCGCGAGCGCGGCGTCATGTTCCTGGGCTCGCCGGGCACCGGCAAGACGATGCTCTCGAAGGCGATCGCGACGTCGTTCAACTGCCCGTTCGTGACGATCCCGGGCTCCGGGTTCGCGCAGACGTTCATCGGCATGGACGCCGTGCTGGTCCGGTTCCTTGCCCGCAAGGCGCGCAAGCAGGCCGCCAAGTGGGGCGGCCAGTGCATCGTGTTCATCGACGAGATCGACGCGGTCGGCATGCGCCGCCAAGCGCTCGGCACCGGCCGCTTCGCCCCCCAGTGGGGCCCGAAGGCGATGCACGATCTCTGCTTCTTCGGCCCCGACGGCGCGCTGACGCCCGACGGCGACCTGGTGATCGAGAGCGAGGCGTGGCGCGAGCGGCTGTTCGCCCAGCGCGCCCCCGCGCCCGTCAACCCGTACCCCGAGGTCTACGGCAGGCTCGACCGGGTCGCGCGCAAGATGATCCCCGGGATGATGGGCGGCGGCATGGGCGGCGGGCTGGCCCTGAACTCGCTGCTCGTCGTGATGGACGGCATCGACGACCCGCCGCTGATGAAGCGCTTCACGACCAACCGCGTGAACACGTTCCTGGACGCGCTGTACTTCGTGCCGCAGAAGCTCGGGAACGTGAAGCTGCGCCTCAAGCCGCCGAAGCCGCGCAAGGACGAGATCTACTTCATCGGGGCCACCAACGTCCCGATGGAGATGCTCGATCCGGCGCTCGTGCGCCCCGGCCGGATGGGCCGCCACGTCTACTTCCGCACGCCGACGTGGGAGGACCGCCGCGACATCTTCGACCTCTACCTGGCGAAGGTCGCGCACGAGGAGGAGCTCGACGAGCCCGCCAAGCGCGACGAGCTGGCGCGCATCACCAACGGCTACTCGCCCGCGATGATCGACCAGGTCTGCTCGATGGGCCTCACGTACGCGCACGCGGCCGGGCGCGAGGTGTTCGGGTGGAAGGACATCGTCGAGGCGATGACCGTCGTCGAGGCGGGCGTGGCCGTCGGCCAGCCTTACGCCGCCCACGAGGAGCGCTCGATCGCGATCCACGAGGCGGGCCACGCGGTCTGCAGCCACGTCTACAACGAGAACCTGCTCTCGACGCGCCTGTCGATCCGGCGCCGCGGCGACTCGGGCGGCCACCACCAGGCGATGCGCATCGAGGACCGCTTCGTGTCCTGGCGCTCGGAGGAGGTCGCCAACCTCATCCACACGCTCGGCGCGATGGCCGCCGAGCTCGTCTTCTACGGCCAGAACACCACCGGGGTCGGCGGCGACGTCGCGTCGGTGACGATGCGCGCCGCCGGCATGGTCGGCTTCGCCGCGATGGCCCCCACGCCCGTCGACCTCTCGGACCGCATCGAGGACCCGGAGACGCGCCGCGAGGAGGAGGAGCGCATCGAAGCGCGCTTCGTCCGGCTCGGCGACACGATCATGCACCGCTCCGGCTCCGGGATGCTGGACGCGCAGCCGCTGGCCGCGACGCTCGGTGACGGCGCCAAGCGCCGCCTGGTGGCGATGCTGCTCGGACAGGCGATGGTCGTCGCCTACGCGACGATCCGCGCCAACAAGGACGCGGTCGAGACGGTCGCCGACAAGCTCGTGGAGCAGCGCGAGCTCTACGGCGACGAGGTCGTCCAGCTGCTGGACTCGGTCGAGCTGCACAAGCCCACGATCGACGTGCTGGAGGGCTCCACGTGGCCGGCGATCTGATCCCGCCACCCTCCCCGGCCGGCAAGCCGGATCCGCTCGCGCCCGAGCGCGAGCGGGCGGAGCGCGACCGCGAGCTCAAGACCGCGGCCGAGGCATCGGAGGCGATCCGCGACCCGGTGGCGGCCGCGCCGCCGTCGCGCTACCGCTCGCGTTTCGGCTTCGTCACCGGCGCGCTCGTGGGCATCGCGCTGGCGGCGATGGTGATCGTCGGCCTCGTCGTCGCGGGCCGCAAGGACCCGGTCTCCAGCGCCGGCCCGAGCTGGTCGAGCTGGCAGCCGACGTCGACGAACCGGCTCGTCCAGGCGGCGGAGATCGCCGACCACGTCGGGCGCGAGTACCGGCTCAACGACGGGTCCCAGCTCGTCGACGTCGAGGCCGGGCCGCTGTCGATCAACGACGTGCCGCTGACCCCGGTCGTCCGCACCGCCGCCAAGGGCGGCGACATCGTGCCGATCTACGGCACCGGCGTCCTGTACGTGCTCAACGGCCTGGGCGACAACGGGTCGATCTCCAAGGAGACGCCGTCGGCCAAGCGCCTGGCGCTCGTGGAGCGGGAGGCGCTCGAGCTCTCGCTCTACACCTTCCGCTACGTCAAGGGCGTCGACCACGTCGTGGCCATGCTGCCGCCGGCGCCCGCCTCCTCGACCGCGACGACGTCCGGCTCGGGCGGCTCGGGCGGCTCCGCGGCCGCGCCCGGCAGCGCCAAGCGGGCCGCGACCAACGCGGCCGACGCCGCGAACGTCGCCTCCAGCGGCGCCAAGCCGATCCCGACCATGCTGTTCCGCCCCGGCGACCTGCGGACGCAGCTGTCGGCGCCGCTCGCGCTGACGTTCCCGGCCCAGACCCCGCGGCCGGCGACGATCTCCAACCGCGAGGCGGAGCTGCTGACGCAGTTCACCCAGAACAACGTCTTCGAGGCATCCGTCGTCCCGAACCAGACGGGTCAGGGCTACCTGGTGCTCGACCGCCCGAGCGTCACGACGGCGGTCGAGAAGCTGCTCCAGTCGACGATCCCGAAGTCGGGGAAGTAGCCCCGGGCTCGAACCCGGGGCAGCGCACCACGGGGATCGGTGGGTACTTCGGGTAGCGGTCGTCGGTCTTGGACCGCCGGCACAGGCTGAACGCGCTGCCGCGCGTCGTGCGCACCACCTGCTGGTGACGGCACGCATCGCACAGGCCGGCGCGCACGCGCTCAGCGCAGGCCGCGGTGGCTCATCCGCGCCAGCTCCTCGTGCAGCGAGGTCACGCGGAGCTTGACGGGGTCGCCGTCGGGCCGGTCGTGCACGAGCCCCCACATCGCGTCGGCCGCCTGCTCGGCGGTCTCCGGCGTGGCGCGGCGGCGCATCTCGTCCACCAACGCAAGCTCGAGGCGCTGGATCTTCTCCTCCGCCGTCCCCTCCCCCAGTGCCGGGAACGGGACGCCGCGCAGGTGGTCGTCCCACGCGCCTTTGACCATCGCGAAGCGGTTGCGGAGTGCGATCGGATCAGACATCGCGGCGCGAGTGTGCCAGACCTGAGGCGGCGGTTCCATGAACGTCCGTTCGGCTTCTACCCTGCCTAGTTGCATGCGCACCTTTCTTCGGCTCCTCGGGTTCCTCCGCCCCTACCGGGCGGGGGCGATCTGGTCACTCGTCCTCGCCGCCCTGGCGATGGTCGCGACCGCGGCGCTGCCGTGGCTGACCGGCCGCGCGATCGACGACGTGCAGCGAGGCGACAAGGGCGCCCTGAAGCTCGTCGCGATCGCGATCGTCGGTGCGGCGCTCGGACGGCTGGTGCTCTCCATCGGCCGCCGGCTGATCGCAGGCCGCGTCTCGCTCGGCGTCGAGGTCGACATGCGCAACCGGCTCTACTCCCACCTGCTAGGGCTCGACATGGGGTTCTTCGACAACCAGCAGACCGGCCAGCTGATGTCGCGCGCCACGGTCGACCTGCAGGCCGTGCGCTTCTTCCTCGGCTACGGCCTGGTGTTCATCACCCAGAGCGCGCTGACGATCCTGCTGGCCGCCGGCGCGATGATCGTGCTGCAGCCGAAGCTCGGCCTGCTCGCGTTGATCCCCGTGCCGTTCGTGGTCGCGATCGCCACCCGCTACGGACGGATCTCGCGGCCGGCGCTGCAGGAGGTCCAGCAGCGGATCGCCGAGCTGACCGCCGACGCCGAGGAGAACGTCTCCGGCGTGCGCGTCGTGAAGGCGTTCGCCCGCGAGGAGCGCCAGCTGAAGCGCTTCCGCGGGACCGCGCAGCGGGTCTTCGACCAGAACCTGATCGCCACCCGCCAGCGGGCGTACTACAACCCGCTGCTCGGGTTCCTCCCCCAGCTCGGCCTCGCGGTCATCCTGCTCGTCGGCGGCCGCCAGGTCGTCAACGGCCAGCTCTCCACCGGCGACTTCGCCGCGTTCTACACCTACGTCCTGATGCTGGTGAGCCCGATGCGGATGCTCGGGATCGCGCTCGGCATGTCCCAGCGCGCGGTCGCCTCGGGCGCCCGGCTGTTCGAGATCCTCGACCGCGCGCCCTCGCCGCTCATCCCGGCCGACCTGCCGGCGCTGCCGGACGGGTCGGGCCAGGTCGAGCTGCGCGGCGTCTCGTTCACGTTCGAGGGCGCCCGCGCGCCGGCGCTGCGCGACGTCGACCTGACCGTCCCGGCCGGGCGCACGATCGCGCTCGTCGGCGCCACCGGCTCGGGCAAGTCGACGCTGATCCAGCTCATCCCGCGCCTGTACGACGCGACCGAGGGCCGCGTGCTCGTCGACGGCGCGGACGTCACCGAGGTCGACCCGGAGTCGCTGCGGCGCGCGATCGCGGTCGTCAACGACGACCCGTTCCTCTTCTCCGACACCGTCGCCGCCAACATCGCCTACGCACGCGCCGACGCGACGCGCGAGGAGATCGAGCTCGCCGCCGAGCGGGCGCAGGCGGCCGGCTTCATCGCCGAGCTGCCCAAGGGCTACGACACCGTGATCGGCGAGCGGGGGCTCACGCTGTCGGGCGGGCAGCGCCAGCGGGTCGCGATCGCGCGCGCCTTCCTGGCCGACCCGCGCGTCCTGATCCTCGACGACGCCACGTCGTCGGTGGACGCGTCGACCGAGCAGGAGATCAAGGGGGCGCTGCGCGAGGTGATGGAGGGGCGCACGACGTTCGTGATCGCGCACCGGCTCTCCACGATCGCGCTCGCGGACGAGATCGTCGTGCTCGAGGACGGCGAGGTGCTCGCCCACGGGTCGCACGAGGAGTTGCTCGAGCTCTCGCCGCTGTACGCGGAGATCGCCGAGAAGGGGCTGCCGGACCAGGTCTTCCTGACGCGCAAGCCGGTCGAGCAGACGGTGGTGGGGCTGTGAGTGCGCGCCTGGACGAGGTCCGCCGGCGGCTGCGCGAGACCGGCGGGCGCGGGCGCAAGCTGCGCGGGATGGCCGTGCTGCTGCGGCCCTACCGCGGCCGCACGATCCTGCTGTTCGTGGCGCTGCTGTTCGCGACCGCCGCCTCGCTGGCGCCGCCGCCGCTGGCCAAGCTCGCGATCGACCAGGGGATCACCCCCGGCGACCTGGCCACGCTGGACTGGGTCGTCGTCGCGTTCCTGGCCTCCGCGCTCGTCTACTTCGCCGCGACGTACGTGCAGACGTACCTCGTCGGCTGGGTCGGTCAGCGCGTCCTGCAGGACCTGCGCGTGCAGATCTTCGAGCACCTGCAGTCGCTCTCGATCGGCTTCTACTCGCGCAACCGCGCCGGCGTGCTGATCAGCCGCATGACCAACGACGTCCAGGCGCTCGACCAGCTCGTCACCGACGGCGTGGTGACGCTGTTCGGGTCGAGCCTGACGCTGCTCGGCACCGCCGTCATCCTGCTCGTGCTCGACGTCCACCTGGCGCTGCTGACGTTCCTCGTCTTCCCGGTGCTCGGGATCGGGTCGCTCGTCTTCCGGATCATCTCCGCCGACGCCTACCGGGCCACGCGCGAGAAGGTCGCTGCGCTCACCGCGTACCTGCAGGAGACGCTGTCGGGTGTCCGGGTCGTGCGGCTGTTCGCGCAGGAGCCGCGCCACCGGACCCGCTTCGCCGCCCTCAACGAGGAGAACCGCGAGGCCAACATGGTGACCGTGAACCTGAACGCCGCCTACTTCCCGGGTGTCGAGCTGCTGAGCGCGCTCGTGCAGGCGGGGATCCTGCTCTACGGGGGGATGCAGGCGATCCAGGGCGACGTCACGGTCGGCGTGCTGGTGGCGTTCATCGCCGCGCTGAACAACTTCTTCGACCCGATCCAGCAGCTCTCGCAGCTGTACACGACCTACCAGGCGGGCATGGCCGCGCTGGACAAGATCTTCGAGCTGCTCGACGAGGAGCCGGACCTGCTCGACGCCCCGGGCGCCACCGAGCTCCCCCGCGTGCACGGCGAGATCACCTTCGATGACGTCACCTTCGCCTACGCCGGCCGCGAGGACGACCCGGCGCTGGCCGACGTCGACCTCGTCGTCCCGCCGGGCCAGACGGTCGCGCTGGTCGGCACCACCGGCGCGGGCAAGTCGACGTTCGCCAAGCTGGTCGCCCGCTTCCACGACCCGACGTCCGGACGCGTGCTGATCGACGGCCACGACCTGCGCGACGTCACCCAGCACTCGCTGCGCGCGCAGCTCGGGATCGTCCCCCAGGAGGCGTTCCTGTTCGGGGGCACGGTCCGCGACAACATCGCCTTCGGGCTTCCGGGCGCCACCGATGACGACGTCCGCGCCGCCGCCCACGCGGTCGGCGCGGACGCGTTCATCGACGCGATGCCCGACGGCTTCGACACCGACGTGGGCGAGCGCGGCGTCCACCTGTCGGCCGGCCAGCGCCAGCTCGTCGCGTTCGCGCGGGCGCTGATCGCCGACCCCCGGATCCTGGTGCTCGACGAGGCGACCTCGAACGTCGACATCCACACGGAGACGCGGCTCGAGGAGGGCCTGCGCCGGCTGCTCGCGGGTCGCACCGCGGTGGTCATCGCCCACCGGCTGTCGACGATCCAGCGGGCCGGCCGGATCGTCGTGCTCGAGCACGGGCGCGTCGCCGAGCAGGGCACCCACGAGGAGCTGCTCGCCGCCCAGGGCGCCTACTGGCGCCTGTACCGCGACTGGGCGGAGCAGGCCGCGGCCTGAGACGGTTCGCCCGTCTGTCGCTTTCGCCCGCGCCGCCCGATACGGTCCAGCGATCGCCGAGCAGCCCGACAGGCAGCCGGAATCCGAGCCCCTGCCCTTCGTGGTGCGGCGGCACGAGCACGGCACCGCACTGGTCGTCGAGGTCCAGGGCGAGATCGACCTCTCGACCGCGGGCGAGGTTCGCGTGGCGGCCGACGCGCCGGAGGCCGGGCGGCTCGTGCTCGACCTGCGCGGTGTGGACTTCATGGACACCTCCGGGATCCGGCTGGTGGTCGAGCTGATGCGCGCCGAGGAGGCGGGCGGGCCCGAGCTCGCGGTCGTCGCCGATCACTATCCGGTGCTGCGACTGTTCGACATGGCGGGCCTGACACCGCGCCTGCGGCTCTCGCGATCGGTGGACGAGGCCCTGGGGTGACCCCGTCCGCGAGCCCTCGGCGCCGGCTCGCAGCCGTCCTCGCGGGCCTGGCCCTGATCGGCTTGGTCGCCGGGCTCGATGTCGCCTACGGGCCCACCGAGGTCTTCATCACGATCGTCGTCGTCGGCCCGTTCCTGACCGCGCTGGCGGCGGAGCGGCGCGACGTGATCATGGTCGGCGCGCTCGCCGTGGCGGTCACGATCGCGAGTGGCTGGTGGAACGACAGCATCGCCACGGGTGCGCAGGTGATCCGGATCGTGGGCGTGCTCGGCGGAGCGGTGCTGGCGGTGCTGAGCGCCCAGGTGCGCTCGCGCGACCTGCTGGCCCAGCGGCGGCTCGGGTTGCTGGCGGCGGTCGCCGAGGTGGCCGACGGCGAGCTCTCCCTGCGGGTCACGGTCGAGCGGATCGCCGACCTGCTCGTGCCGC
>JAXDHL010000196.1:0-3755 GCA_034664525.1 Solirubrobacteraceae bacterium | reverse complement strand
AACACGAGCGCGCGAGCGCCGGTGTAGATCGCCGCCAGCTCGTCGTCGGACACGGCGCCGGTGAGGATCACGTCCGGCAGCTCGCGCGCCCACTGGCCGGGGTCGCCCACCAGCACGAGCGGGACCTCGCGCGGGGCGTCGGCCAGCGCGGCGACGCGCTTGCGCGGGTCGGGGTGGCGGAGGCCCCCGACCCACACCAGGTACTCCTCGGGCAGCCCGTGCCTGGCGCGGACCCGGGCGACCTCGTCCGCCCCGCGCGGGGTGAACGTCGCGTCGGCCGCTTCAGCCACGACGTGCACGCGCGCCGGCTCGACGTTGAGCAGCGCGACCGCGTCCTCGGCGACGGCGACCGTCGGGACGATCATGCGGGTCGCGCGCTCGACGGCGAGATAGCGCAGCCTGAAGCGCAGGCCGGAGCGCAGGTACTCGCCCGGGCGCTTGAGCGGGACGAGGTCGTGCAGGGTCACCACCGATGGGATCCGCGGGCGCAGCGGCGCGCCGTCGAGCCACGGCGAGTGGAAGACGTCGGCGGCGCGCGGGCGCTGACCCTCCACGATCTCGCCCCCGCGCACAGCCGCCTCCTCGCGCAGCGCGGCGAGCAGCGAGCGCGTGTAGCGCCCGATCCCGCGCGGGTCTGCCGCCGGGCGTGAGTCGAAGGCGACCCGCATGACCGCGCCGGAGCTTACGTGGCGCGATCGGACTACGGGCAGATGAGCTTGGCGATCCGCCGCGCGTAGCCGTCGGCATGCCAGCGCGTGGCCCGCTCGCGGGCGGCGGCGCCGAGCGCCTCGCGGTCGCGCAGGACCTCGATCACGGCGGTCGCCAGCGCCTCCGGATCGCCGGGCTCGACGAGCCGCCCGGTCACGCCGTCGTCGACGACCTCGGCGAGCCCACCGACGCGGGTGGCGACGACCGGGGTGCCGGCGTTCATCGCCTCGGCGAGCACGGTCCCGAACGGCTCCTGGTGGGAGGGCACGACGAGCACGTCGAACGCGGCCATCAGCCCGGCGGCGCCGTCCACCCAGCCGTAGTGCTCGACCCCCGAGTCCGACCGCACCTGGCCGAGGTACTCGCGGTCGGAGACGTACGGGTCGTCACCGACCAGCACGACGCGGGCGCCGGCGGCGCGGATCCGGTGGGCGGCGTGCACGAGGTCGAGCACCCCCTTGCGCGGCTCGATCCGCCCGACGTACCCGACGACGGGCCGGTCGTCCGGCGGCCAGGGCGGGCGGACCGGGCGCGGCGCGGGCTCGATCGGGCAGCCGACGACGACGGCGCCGAGCCCGGGGAGGCGGTCGGCGACGGCCTGCGAGTCGGCGAGCACGACGTCGGCGCGCTTCCACAGCGACGGGACGTGCTCGACCAGGTCGTGGACGTGCAGGACGACGCGACGGTCGCGCGGCAGCGCCGGGATGAGGCGCCCGGCGACCGTTCCGTTGAGGTAGACGATGTCGTGCTTGCGCGCGAGCCGGCGGGCGGCCGGGTAGGAGCCGACGGCGCGGGCGCCCGCCCCCCGGTTCAGGCCGCCGAGCGGGAGCGGCTTCCAGGCCAGGCCGCGGGCCTCGGCGGAACGCCGCACGGGACCGTCGCCCGGCGTGGTCAGGGTGACGTCCCAGCCGTCGTGGCGCAGGCGGGGCAGCAGCCGTAGCAGTCCGATTTCGGCGCCGCCCGGGAAGTTGACCGGGGCGACGGCGAGAAGGGAGGTCATCGGCCGCCGACGGTAGCGGCGCGCCGGGTCAGCCGCGCCGGCGGGCGACCCGATAGCCGATCGCGAAGCCGAGCAGCGCCGCGGCGACGCCGGCGCTCGGGACCGGGTTGGCCTTGACGGCGGTGCCGGCGGTCTCGGCGGCGGAGCGTGCCGAGCCGACCGCGCCGCCGGTGGAGTCCGGCGCCCGGTCCTTCACGGACGCCTTGACGCCGTCGACGCGCTCGCGGACCTCGGTCTTGACCTCCTCGACGCGGTCGTGGGCGCGGGCCTTGACGTCGGCCTTGTAGGCCAGCGCGGCGGCGGTGTCGGCGAGCTCGTCGCGCGTCGACTCGATCTCGGCGCGGATCTCCTCGGGGGAGCGCTGATCGCTCACGAGCGGGCCTCCTTCACGCGGGCCTTGGTGACGTCGACGTCGGTCTTCGTGGTGGCGATCGCCTGCTCGGGCACCGGCGGGGTCGCCTGCTGGACGCGGTTCTTACCGAGCAGCGCGGCGATGCCCGCGATCGCGAGGTACGCGACCGCCACGATCAAGGCGGCGACCCATGTGTCGACCGCGGTCGCCAGCAGCGCGATCAGCGCCGCGGTCAGGGCGCCGACGCCGTAGAGGCCGAAGAGCCCGGCGCCGCCGAACATGCCGGCGCCGATCCCGGCCTGCTTGCCCTTCTGGGTCAGCTCGGCCTTCGCCAGCTCGACCTCGGCGCGGACGAGCTGCGTCGTCTGGTCGGAGAGCTCGCGCACGAGCTCGCCCATCGGGCGCTCGTGCAGCTCGGTTGATCCGGTGGGTCCGGCCATCGGGGTACCTCCTAGTCGCTTCGCGGGGCGCTACCCGTACGCTTCGGCGCCCATGCGGACGAGCGTCGTGATCCGCGTCCGCGACGAGGCGCGGGCCCTCGCCGAGCTGCTGCGGCGGCTCGGCGCCCAGACGGCACCGCACGAGGTGGTCGTGGTGGACTCGGGCTCGGCCGACGGCAGCGACGCCGTCGCCGAACAGGCGGGCGCGCGCGTCGTGCGCGTGGCCCGGTT
Source organism: Solirubrobacteraceae bacterium (assembly GCA_034664525.1). GTDB lineage: Bacteria > Actinomycetota > Thermoleophilia > Solirubrobacterales > Solirubrobacteraceae > DATLGB01. The sequence continues at coordinate 1,024 of JAXDHL010000196.1, read as the reverse complement.
CACGTTCGGCGGCGCGCTCAACGACGGCACCGCGGTCGCCTCGGGTGACGTCGTGGTGGCCCTGTCGGCACACGCGTTGCCGCGCGATGACGGCTGGCTGGCCCGCATGGCGGCGGCGTTCGAGGACCCGGCGATCGCGTGCGTGTTCGGCCCGGAGCGTGGCGGGCGCCGGCGCCAGGACGCGGCGACGTTCGACCCGCGAGCGACCTACTCCAACGGGGCGGGCGCGTTCCGGCGAACGTTGTGGGAGCGTCATCCGTTCCGGGAGGACCTGCCCGCGTGCGAGGACGTCGAGTGGGCGCGCTGGGCGCTGTCGCACGGCGGCGTGTGCCTGCTCGACCCGGCGCTCGCGGTGGCGCACGACCACGCCCGCGACTCCCTGCGCGCCTGCTTCGTGCGCTACCGGCGCGAGGCGCGCGGCTACGCGTTGATCGGCGAGCAGCCACCGTACGGGGCGCGCGACGCCGTCCGCGAGTGGTGGACCGACCAGGGCTGGCACCGTTCGCCCGCGCGGGCGCGGCTGGATCCGCGGCGCGTCGCGCGGCTGGCCGGCAAGTGGGCGGGCTCGCCCCGATGAGGCGCGTCTACGAGGAGACCTGGGCGGACGCGCCGCGCGACCCCGAGCCGTGGCGCTGGCCGTGGCGGCGTGAGCTTCTGCTGGGCGAGTTGCGAGCGGGCGACCGGTGGCTCGACCTCGGCTGCGGCGCCGGGCGGTTCCTCACCCTGGCACCCGGCGGGACCGGCGTCGACGTCGCCCAGGGCGCGCTCGACCGTGCAGCGGAGAACGCGGCCGGCGTGCCGCTCGCGCTCGTCGAGCCCGACGGGAGCCTGCCGTTCGCCCACGACGTCTTCGACCTCGTCTGGTGCAGTGAGACGATCGAGCACGTTCCCGACGCGCTCGGCCTGCTGCAGGAGTGCCGGCGCGTCCTGCGCTCCGGCGGGCGGTTGCTGCTGACCACGCCCGCGCACCCGCTCTGGCGCCGGACGGCGATCGCGCTCGCGCGCTTCGACGCGCACTTCGACC
>JAXDHL010000195.1:0-7546 GCA_034664525.1 Solirubrobacteraceae bacterium | reverse complement strand
CGGCGTCGCCGTGGGCGGCGCTGCTGGCCGGCTGGGCGATCCTGCGCGTTCTGGCGCTCGTTCCGGTCCTGGGCGGCCTCGTCGGGCTGGCGGCGACGGTCGTCGGACTCGGAGCGCTGGCGGTCGCACTGTGGCGGGCCGGCAGGCCGGGCGCGCCGGTGGCCAGGCCCGAGGCGCCGGCGCCGGTCCCGGGCCAGCCCGCACCGGTCGCCTGACCGGCGGCGCCGCCCGCAGATCGGCGTTCGCCAGCCGGGGTACGGTTGGATCATGCCTGCCTATGTGATCGCCGACTCGGATGTGCGCGACCCGGAGCAGTACGAGCGCTACAAGGCTGTCGTCCCGAGCACCGTCGCAGCGCATGGCGGCCGCTTCATCACCCGGGGCGGCGAGCTCGCCGTGCTCGAAGGGGACTGGCAGCCGAAGCGCGTGGTGGTGCTGGAGTTCGAGGACCTCGAGGCGGCGAAGCGCTGGTACGACTCGCCCGAATACCGCGAGGCGCGAGGGCTGCGCGCGGGCGCGGCCACGCTCCAGATGATCGCGGTCGAGGGGTTGTAGAGCGGGCGACGACGGCGGCGCCGCCGCCTGGCGCGCGTATAACGGGTGACGATGCGCGCCGCGGTCCTCCACGCGTTCGCCGAGCCGCTCGAGCTCCGTGACGTGCCCGATCCGGCTCCCGGCCCGGGCGAGCTGCTCGTCCGGGTGCGGGCCACCGGCCTCTGCGGAACGGACGTCAAGATCACCGCCGGCAGCCTCCCCGGCATCGAGCTTCCGCTGATCTGCGGGCACGAGGTCGCGGGCGAGGTGGTCGAGGGCGGTCACGGGTTCGCGGCCGGCGACCGCGTCGCGATCTACACGATCGACCACTGCGGCGCGTGTCCGCCGTGCCGGCGCGGTGACACCGACAGCTGTCGTACGGCGGTCCGCATCGGCTTCGAGCGCGACGGCGGCCTGGCGCAGCTGCTGCGGGCCCGAGCCGCGAACCTGCTGCCGCTGGCGGACGGCATCTCGTTCGAGGAGGCGGCCGTGACGATGGACGCCGTGCTGTGCCCATGGCGCGCCCTGACGCAGCGCGCGAAGGTCCAGCCCGGCGACACGGTGCTCATCGTGGGGGCGGGCGGGCTCGGCTTGCACGCGGTGCAGATCGCCCGGGCTGCCGGCTGCCGCGTCGCCGTGATCGATCCGCTCGCGGCGCACCGCGAGACGGCGCTGGACCTCGGCGCCGAGATCGCGCTGTCACCGGACGAGGTGGCCGACGGCCTGGATGGCTGGAGCGAGGACGGCGTGGACGTCGCGTTCGAGGCCTCCGGACATCCGGCCGGCTTCCGCCAGGGTGCCGACGCCCTGCGGCCCGGCGGCCTCATCGTGTCGGCGGGCTACCGGCCGGGCGCCGACTACGCGCTGGACTCGATCCGCCTCGCCATCGAGCAGTTGCGCGTGGAGGGGACCCGCGGCGGGACCGTCGAGCACGCACGCGGGGCGCTCGCCGCGGTCGAGCGCGGCGACGTCAAGCCGCTCATCGACGAGGTCGGGACGCTCGACGACGCCAACGCGCTGCTCGACCGCCTGCGGGCCGGCGACGTCACCGGCCGCGTCGTAGTCCGGATGCCGGGCTAGCCGCCGGCGCTACGGTCTCCGACGATGGGCGCTGCAGTCGGCGTGTGCTTGATGCTGGCGACGGCCACGCTCGGCCTGTCGAGCACGCCCGGCTTCGACTCCTGGGGCTGGGTGCTCTGGGGCCGCGAGCTGGCCGGCGACGGCGCGTTCAGCACCGCCGGATACCCGTCCTGGAAGCCGCTGCCCGCATTGCTCGACGGCGCGTTCGCGGCGATCGGTCCCGGGGCCGTGCCGGCGCTGTGGCTCGTGCTCGTGCGCGCATCCGGGCTGGTCGCGCTCGTGCTCGCCGCCCGCCTGGCGGCGCGGCTCGGCGGACGCGCCGCGGCGGTGCTCGCGGTCGTCGGGCTCGCCACCATGCGCGACTGGTGGACGATGATGGGCTTCGGTGAGTCGGAGCCGATGCTCGTGGCGCTCGTCTTGGGAGCCGTCGACCGCCACCTTGCCGGGCGGCCGCGGCAGGCGCTCGCGCTCGGGTTCCTGGCGGCGCTGCTGCGCCCGGAGACATGGCCGTTCCTGCTGCTCTACGCGGCCTGGGTGGCGTGGCACTCCCGTCCGTGGGCGAGGGCCACGATCGCCGGCGCGCTCCTGCTGGTGCCGGTGCTGTGGTTCGGGGGCGACTGGCTCGGCTCGGGTAGCCCCTGGACGGGCAGCCGCCTGGCGAAGCTGTCCGCCCAGGCCGTCGAGCTCGGACTGCAGCCTGTGCGCCCGCACGCCGCCCTCGTGGCCGCCGGCCGGGGGCTCGCGGTCGTCGCGACGCCGTTCCTCGCGGGCGCCCTGTACGCCTGCGTGGCGCGATCGCCGCAGCGCCGCACGCTGCAGGTGCTGACCGCGGGAGCACTGCTGCTGATCGGGCTCGTGGCGGCGCAGGCGGTCATCGGCTACCCCGGCCTCGGTCGCTTCTCGCTGCCGGCCGGCGCCCTGCTGGGCGTGGTCGGTGCGCTCGGGCTCGTGCGCGCGGCGGCGGCTTTACCGAGGCGCGCGATGCTCGTCCCGGCGGGAGCCCTGGTCCTCCTGGCCGCGGTCCCGTGGCTGGTCGGCGGCGGCCGGGACCTCGCGACGGTCCGCGACCGCGCCGTGGTGTCGGCGGACACCCGCGCGGCCGCGGCGCAACTCGAGCGGACCGGCACGCTGTCGGCCTGCGGCGGGCGTCTGGCGGCCGCCCCGCCGGCGCAGCCCGCGCTCGCGGACGCGCTCGACCGGCCGGTGACCGGCGTAGCCGCGTTCGGCCGGGCTCGCCTCGTGATCGCTCCCGTCGCGGCGGGCCACCCGTGGCCCGAGGTCGACCGCTGGCTGCGGCGCCACCCGCGCCACCGCACGCTGAGGCGGCTCGCCCGCGACCGCGACATCCTGGTCTATGAGGCCTGCGCCCGCCGGCCGGCGTAGGGGTCCGGCCAAGCCGCGGCCCGCGAGGCCGCAGCGGGCTGTGATCTGGCATTTTGCCCGGCCGCGGCTGAGCGTGTAGACCCTTCCGGACAGATCGGACCGCGAGGAGGGAAGGAGACGCGCATGGCTGTGTTGCGTGTCGGCTCGGTCGCGCTGGCGGCCGTTGTGGTGTCCCTGCTGATGCTTGCCGGCCTGGCTTCCGCCGGCTCGGGTGCGGAGGTGAGAACGGTCGTGTCGGGTCTCGACAACCCGCGCGACCTGGCGTTCAGCCCGAGCGGACGGCTGTACGTCGCCGAGGCGGGCCACGGCGGGAGCGAGTGCGTCACCGGCGGTGAGGAAGGCACCGCGTGCTTCGGGTTCACGAGCGGCATCAGCCAGATCGACCTGCGCCAAGGCACCGCGCACCGCGTCGTCGACGGCCTTGCATCGGTCGCCGACCAGGACGGCTCCGCCGCGACTGGCGTCGACGGCATCTCGTTCCGTCACGACGGGCGGCTGCTCGGCATCCTGACCGGCGCCAGCGACGCCATCCCGCCCGGGCTCTCGGCGGACACGACGGCGAAGCTCACCGCCCAGCTCGGGCGCCTAATCGGCGTCACGCCGCCGGATGGCACCGTCGACGTGCTCGCCGACGTCGGACACGCCGACTGGGTCTGGAGCTCCGAGCACACCGACCTCGTGCCGGGCCAGTTCCCGGACGCGAACCCGTACGGCGTCCTCGCGGGCAAGAAGGCCACGTGGGTGGTCGACGCCGGCGCGAACACGATCGACCGGATCGACTCCGCCGGCGCCGTCACGATCGCCGCCTTCGTGCCGAACCCGCCCGCATCCGACGCGGTGCCGACCTGCATCGACCGGGGACCTGACGGGGCGTTGTACGTCGGTGAGCTCACGGGCGCCGGCAACCAGCCGGGTGCATCGACCGTCTGGCGCTTCACGCCCAAGGACGGCAAGCTGACGCAGTGGGCGACCGGCCTCACCGCCGTCACCGGTTGCGGCTTCGCTCCCGACGGCCGCTTCTATGCGACCGAGTTCTCGACGCTCGGGCTCGACAACGCCGCCCCGGGGACGGGCGCCGTCGTGCGGGTCCGTGAGGGCGACACTGCGCCCGAGGACGTCGTCACGGGGCTCAACTTCCCCGGCGGGTTCGCCGCCGCCGACGACGGCTCGCTGTACGTGTCCAACTGGAGCGTCGCACCCGCGGCGGCGCCGCAGAGCGGCGAGGTCGTGCGGATCCAGGTCCGGCGCGGCCACCACCACGACTGACGCGCCCGTGCTCTGTCCGTGTCCGGCGACCGCGCAGGTGGGTCGCCGGACACGGTGCGTCCCGCGCAGCGGTTGCGCTCGATAATGCCGGTTATGGAAACCTGAAACTAGATCCGGGTCCGCACGGCCCACAGCTCCGGGAAGAACGTGAGCCGCAGCGCCTGCTCGAGGAACCCGACGCCCGACGACCCGCCGGTCCCGCGCTTGTAGCCGATGATCCGCTCGACGGTCTTCATGTGCCGGAACCGCCAGGTCTGGAACGTGTCCTCGATGTCGACCAGCTCCTCGCAGGTCTCGTACACCGCCCAGTGACCCTCGGGGTCCGCGTACACCTCGGCGAACACGCCGACGAGCTCGTCGTCGAGCGCGTGCGGGCGCGTCCAGTCGCGCTCGACGAGCCGCGCCGGGATCGCGTAGCCGCCGCGCGCCATGTAACGCAGGACCTCGTCGTACAGGCTCGGCGCCTCGAGCGCCTCCTGCAGCGTGCGCTGGGCCAGCGGGTCGTGGGCGAAGACCGGCACGACGCCGGCGTTCTTGTTCCCGAGCAGGAACTCGAGCAGCCGGTACTGGACCGACTGGAAGCCCGACGCCTTGCCGAGCCGGTCGCGGAACTGGGCGTACTCGGCCGGCGTGAGCGTCGCCAGCACGGACCACTGGTCGGTCATCTGGCGCTGCACGTGCTTCACGCGCGCGAGCCGCTTGAGCGCCGGCGCGAGGTCGTCCGCCGCCAGCAGCGCCATCGCCGAGCGCAGCTCGTGGATGACGAGCTTCATCCACAGCTCGGTCGTCTGGTGCTGGACGATGAACAGCAGCTCGTCGTGATGGCCGGAGACCGGGACCTGGGCGGACAGGAGCCGGTCCAGCTGCAGGTAGCTGCCGTAGTTGAGGCCGCGCAGGTCGCGCTCGATCCCGTCCTCGAGCGGGCGCAGGTTGGGCTCGGTCACGGCTTCTTCGCCTTCGGAGGCAGCGACGTGGCGTAGTCCGCGCCGGCGTCGACCCAGCTCCCGAGCCCGTCCTCGGACGTGACGTTGTCGGGCGCCACCAGGATGAAGCCCTTCGCCGTGCGCTCGCCCATGTCGAAGCGGCGCACGCCGTCCTGGAGCAGGACGCCGTCAGCCTCGCCGGGATCGACGCGCACGATCAGCTCCTCGCCGCGGACCCCGACGGCCATGTTGCCGGACAGCATCCACGCGATCCCGCCGAACATCTTGCGCTCGGTCACCTCGGCCCGGACCGCGATCGCCTCGCGCACGCGGGCGGCGAGTCCTTCGTCGTAGGCCATGACGCGACCCTACTGGGGCGTACGGTCCAGGTCACCGTTAGGGTCCGCGCCCATGCCCTCCCCGCGACTGTGGTCCTGGAACCTGTCCCCATTCGCCGGCAAGGTGCGCGTCGCGTTCGCCGAGAAGGGCGTCGCCGTCGACCTCCTGGAGATCCACCCGGTCAAGCGCCCGGCGCGCCTGCGCGAGCTCAACCCGACCAACCGGGTGCCGGTGCTCGAGGTCGGCGACGTCGCGATCCGCGAGTCGTCGGCGATCTGCGAGTGGCTCGAGGAGACCCACCCGGAGCCGTCGCTGTGGCCGGCGGACCCGGCCGAGCGCGCGGCCGCCCGCGGGCTGCTGCGCTGGGTCGACGACGAGCTGACCGTCCCGCTGTTCCTGAGCGCGCGCAAGCAGTTCTTCGGCAAGGACGACACCGACCCGGACGACATCGTGCAGCTCCTGCGCGGCCGGCTGACCCGCCGCTGGAAGACGCTCGAGGCGCTGCTCGCGCGCACCCACGGCCCATGGCTGTGCGGCGGCGCCGAGCCGACGCTGGCCGACCTGGCGGCGATCCCGCTGGCCGTGCGCCTGCCGCAGTGGAACCCGGAGCTCGCCCCCGACGCGGCCGAGTACCCGCGCGCGGCCGCCTGGCTGGAGGCGCTGCGCACCCGCCCGTCCGCCGCCGAGGTCGACCGCCGGGGCGAGCCGGTCGAGGCGTAGCCTCGCTGGGGTGCCCGAGGACTTCGCGATCCGCGACGACATGATCCGCCTCGGCCAGCTGCTCAAGGCAAGCGGGCTGGCCGGGTCGGGCGCGGACGCCAAGACGCTGCTCACCGAGGGGGCGGTCAGCGTCAACGGCGAGCCGGAGGCGCGGCGCGGCCGGCAGCTGCACCGCGGCGACGTGGTGGCCGTCGCCGGGCGTGAGCTGCGCGTCGCCTGATGGCGGGCGATCACGTCTTCGGCTACGGCTCGCTGGCCGCGCAGCCCGGCGCCGTCCCGTGCGTGCTCCACGACCACCGCCGCCACTGGGGCGTCGCGATGGACAACGCGCAGGCGATCCCCGGCTACAAGCGCTACCGCGACCGCGACGGCTATCCCGACGTGTGCGTCGCCTTCCTGGACCTCGAGCCGGCCGCCGGCACCGTGGTGCACGGCATCTGCCTGCCCGCCGTGGATCTCGCCGCGCTCGACGCGCGCGAGCGCAACTACGTGCGCGTTGACGTCACGGAGCTGGTCGACGGTGGCTCGCCTGGGCGCGTCTGGGCGTATGCCGGCCGCGACGACAGCCGCGAGCGCCTGCGCCGGGCCCGCGCCGCCGGCCGGGCCGTGGTCGCCCGCGCCTACGCGCAGGCGGTCGAGCGCGCGTTCGCCGACCTCGGCCTGCTCGCCGCCTACCGGGCGAGCACGGTGCCCCACGGCCTTCCCGTCCTCGACCTCGAGCGCGTCGAGCTTCCGCAGCTGGGCGTCGCCGGCGGGCGCATCGCGTAGATTCGCGCGCCATGGGAGTCATCAACGGGACCGCCACCGCCGAGATCGACGCGCCGCTGGCGCGCTGCTACGAGCTCGCCGCCGACGTCGACCACATCGCCGAGTGGCAGGGCGGCGTCCAGCGCGTCGAGGTCGTCGAGCGCGACGGGCAGGGCCGCGCGCTGGTCGCCAAGATCTCGACCGACGCGAAGGTCCGCACCGTCACGACGACCGTGCGCTTCAGCTATGACGAGCCGCGCGGGCTGTCGTGGAAGCAGACCAACGGCGACCTGAAGTCGCTCGACGGCGAATGGCGCTTCGAGGCCCTCGGCGACGGCCGCACCCGCGCCACCTACCACCTGGTCGGCGACCCCGGCCGCGTGCTCGGGCTCTTGATCCGCGGGCCGGTCGAGGGTCGCCTCCGCGAGCTGCTGATCGGCGGCCGCGCGGACCAGCTCAAGCGCCGCGCCGAGCAGCGGTGAAGGACGCGCGGCGCTTTACTCGACCTTCTGGAAGCGCCACACGGCCAGGCCGAGGAACGCGAGCCCGGTCGC
>JAXDHL010000194.1:0-2780 GCA_034664525.1 Solirubrobacteraceae bacterium | reverse complement strand
GTCGGCCGTGATCGCGGTGCCGGCGACGCCGGCGAGGACGATCGCCGTGACGAAGGGCGCGAACTCGCGGATCGAGGCGAGCACGAAGAAGCCGCCGAGGCGATCGATCGCCCCGAACAGCACGAGGAAGTTCGCGGCCTGCAGCCCGGGCGCGCCGTAGCCGAAGGCGATCGTCGAGACCAGCAGCGGAAACCAGCAGAGCTTCAGAGCGAAGAGGAACTGGTTGACGAACTCGCCGCCGTACGGGTACGGCGGGCGCAGCGCGGACATGATCGTCTTGCCCGTGAGGATCATCATGTCGCCGACCTCTTCCAGCAGGCTCTTCGCAGGAAGAAACGCTCGATCGGCGACGTTGCGAACCATCAGGTCTTCTCTCCCTCCCTGGACCGCGGGGGACCCGCGACACCGTCGGCAAGCGTAGGGGAATGCCCTGCACTTGACCAGTCGCCGCGCGTGCCGCGCCGGCATGGGCTCGCGAGGTCCCGTGGTACGTTGGCGCCGCTGTGTGTGGCGCCCCATCGAACCTGCGCGCGCGCGCCGCGTTCGCCGCGGCGGCGCTGGCCTTCGCGGCCGCCGGATGCGGCGGCGGCGAGCGCCGCGACGCCGGCGCCGGCGGGGGGATCTACGACGTCGCGATCGTCCGCGCGCAGTTCCCCGCGCGCCAGCATCTCGCGCAGAAGCCGACGTTCGTCATGACGGTGCGCAACACCGGCCACCGCACGATTCCCAACCTCGCGGTGACCCTGCACGGCTTCAGCTCGCGCTCGGGCGCGGCCACGCAGGCGGACGCGCGCGCGCCCGTCTGGCTCGTCGACGAGGACCCGCCGGGAACCGTCACGGCGATCGAGGACACGTGGACGGCCGGCGCGCTGGCGCCGGGCCGCAGCGTCACGCTGCGCTGGCACGTCACGCCGGTGCGCGCCGGCACGCACGTGGTGCGCTACGCGGTGGCAGCCGACCTCGCCGGCACGTCGCAGGCGCGCGTGGCGGGCGGCGGACGCCCGCGCGGGAGCATCGCCGTGCGCGTCGACGCGCGGCCGGCGCAGGCGCGCGTGGACCCGCGCACCGGCCAGGTGGTGCGGGAGTAACCAGCGCCGATGCGGGTATTCCTCCCACCAACTCGCAGCGCCTGAACGACGCACTGCCCACGGCCGGGCGCGACCCGAAGAGGACAGGGAGACACTCCAGATGACGACGAACCCGTTGCACGTCTATCTCAACGACCACCTCGCCGGCGCGACCGCGGGCGTCGAGCTCGTCAGGACGGCCGCCGAGAACCACGACGGCGAGCTCGGCGACTTCTTCCAGGAGCTCGCGGACGGGATCGGCGCCGACTACGAGACGCTGACGTCGCTCATCAACCAGATGGGCGCCAAGGCCAGCGGCGCCAAGGAGGCCTTCGCCAAGATCGGCGCCGAGGTCAGCGAGTCGAAGTTCAGCGGCGAGTCCGTCGACGATCCGCAGTTCGGCACCTTCCTCACGCTCGAGACGCTCTCGATCGGCGTCGAGGGCAAGCAGTGCATGTGGAAGGCGCTGAAAGCGGTCGAGGGCGACTACGCGGAGCTGGCCTCGCTCGACATCGACACGCTGATCGAGCGCGCGCAGTCCCAGCGCGACCGCCTCGAGGGCAAGCGCCTGGAGATCGCCGGCAGCGCGCTGTCGGCCGCGAAGGTCGAGGCCTCCCAGTAGCTCAGCGCGGCAGGCGCGGCGCGATGATCCGGTAGGCCTTCAGGCCGAGCCCGAGACGCTCTCGGTCCTCGGACTGCATGGGGTCCAGTCCGGTGAGGTCGCGCACGCGCTCCAGCCGGTAGGCGACCGTGTGGCGGTGGGCGTGGATCGCCGTCGCCGTGGCGCTCATGTGGCAGTTCGCGGCGAGGTAGGCCTCGAGCGTGCCGACGAGGTCGGTGCGGTACTGGTCGTCGTAGCGCACCACCGGCGCGACGGTGTCCTCATTGAAGGAGCGCACCTCTTCCGGGTGCGAGGCGAGGACGCGGAACAGCAGCCGGTAGGTGCCCTGGTTGATGTCCTCGGCGATCGGCTCCCCGGAGACCGTCAGGACGTCGAGCACGAGCTCGGCCTCCTGCACGGCCCGGCCGAGATCGGCCGGCGAGGCGTAGAAGGAGGACAGGCCGACCGTTCCGTGGCGCTGCAGGCGCGTCGCGAGCCGGGCGGCCGCGGCGAGCGTCGCCTCGGCGGCGTTGTCGACCGGGGCCGCCGGCAGCAGCGCGTAGACGCGCCCGGCCTGCCCGCCGGCTCCCGTGCGCTCCATGTGCTGGGCGAGCGCGCCCGGCAGGTCCTCGGCGATCGTCGCCACGACGTGGCGCGGGCGGTCGGTGTGCAGCTCGGCGCAGAGCGCGATCGCGCCGCGGCTGAGGTCGCAGCCAAGCCGCGCGCCGCGGCGCACCAGCTCGTCGGACGACAGCTCGCTGCCGGCGCGCAGATCCTCGAGAAACGAGCCGCGCAGGTTCTGCTCGACCTCGTCGCGCGCCTCCTCGACCGCCACCTCGGTGAGCGAGGCGACCGCCGCGAGATGCAGGTACTCCGCGGCCTCGGCGGTGGGCGCGGCGCCGCCGTCGAGCAGCAGCACCGCGCCGACCGTCTCGTCGCCCGAGGCGATCGGGATCTCGACCGCAAGGCCGCGCGGCGCGTGCGCCGGGCGGTCGTGCACGACGTCGGCGACGTAGTGGCGCAGCTCGGGGAGCCGGTCTGCGGCCGGTGAGCCCGCCGGGGCGATGACCGCGGCGCCCAGCCGCGGCACCACGATCGCCACCGACCCGCCG